>JBHHVM010000055.1:0-12146 GCA_046754265.1 Phycisphaerae bacterium | reverse complement strand
GGAACTCGTGCAGGGGCGGATCGACCAGGCGGATGGTGACGGGCTTTCCGTTCATGGCCTGGAAGATGCCTTCGAAGTCGTTCTGTTGGAAGGGGCGGAGTTTGTCCAGGGCGCTGCGCCGCTGCTCGGTGGTCTCAGCCAGGATCATCTCGCGCATGGCCCGCAGGCGCTGGGGCTCGGACGGTTCGAAGAACATGTGCTCGGTGCGGCACAAGCCTATGCCTTCGGCGCCCATTTCGATGGCTTTGGCGGCATCGGCCGGCGTGTCTGCGTTGGTGCGGACGCCCAACCGGCGGGTCTGATCGCACCAACTCAACAACGTTTCGTATTCGGGCGGCGCCTCGGGCCTGACCAGGGCGATCTGGCCCTCGAAAACCTCGCCGGTGCCGCCGTCGAGGGTGAGGAAGTCGCCCTCGCGGAAGGTGTGCCCGTCGAGCGACATGCTGTCGCCGCCGCCGATGTTGAGCGCATCACAGCCCACGACGCAACACTTGCCCCAGCCCCGGGCCACGACGGCGGCGTGGGAGGTCTTGCCACCGGTGGCGGTCAAAATGCCGACGGCGGCATGCATCCCGCCGACGTCTTCGGGCGACGTTTCCTTGCAGACCAGGATGACTTTTTCACCTTGGGCGGCCCGTTGCTCGGCGGACTCGGAATTGAAGACCACTTGGCCGCAGGCGGCGCCGGGGACGGCGCTGACGGCGGTGGCCAGGCGGCGGGTTTCCAGGTCGGACCGCTTGGTATCCGGATCGATGACCGGGTAGAAAAGGCGCTCGATGTCTTGCGACTGGATACGGGCGATGGCCTGGGCCTTGGTGATGATGGGTTTGCAGGCCGCTTTGGCGTCACGGGCCGACAGGTATTTCTTTTTGACCAGCTTCTTGGCCTGGGCGGCTGAGAGGATCGCCTTGGTGGCCTGGTCGACCGCGATCTTGAAGACGGCGGCGGGCGAGCGCTTGCCGGTCCGACATTGCAGCAGGAAGAGTTGGCCCCGCTCGATGGTGAATTCGAGGTCCTGCATGTCTTGATAGTGGACCTCGAGGATGGCCCGGACCGCTTCGAGTTGCTGGTAGGCGGGGGGCATGATGGTGGCCAATTCGTCGAGGTGGAGCGGGGTGCGGACCCCGGCCACGACGTCTTCGCCCTGGGCGTTCATCAGCAGATCGCCGTAGTAGATGTTTTCCCCGGTGGAGGGGTCGCGGGTGAAGCACACTCCGGTGCCCGAATCGTCGCCCATGTTGCCGAAGACCATCTGGCAGATGTTGACGGCGGTGCCGGCCAATCCGGCGATGTTTTCGACGCGGCGGTAAGTGACGGCTTTGTCGGCCATCCAACTGCCGAACACGGCGTCGATCGCCCCTTTTAACTGATCATAGGGTTGTTGGGGGAAGGCTTGGCCGGTGGCGTCGCGGTATAGGGTCTTGTAGCGATCGATGAGTTCGGAAAGCTCCGCCTCGTTGACGTCGGTGTCGGTGACTCGGGATTCGGGCGGCAGGCCCAGGCGGACGCGGGTGCGCTGCTTCTTGATCTCGTCGAAGACCTCGTCGAAGCGGGCCCGCTCAATGCCGCGGGCGGTGCTGCCGTACATCATGATCAGGCGGCGGTAGGCGTCGAGGGCGAAGCGGCGATTGCCGGATTGCTTGGCCAGGGCTTCGACGGACTCGTCGTTGAGGCCCAGGTTGAGGATGGTTTCCATCATGCCGGGCATGGACACGGCGGCACCGGAGCGCACCGAAACGAGCAAGGGGGTCTTGCCGGCGCCGAACTTTTTCTTGCAGGCCCGTTCGAGCTTAGCCAGGTTGGCGCGGACTTGCTTTTCCATACCGTCGGGCCAGCGCCGACCCGATTTGTAAAAGTAGGCGCAGCATTCGGTGGTGATGGTAAAGCCGGCGGGAACGGGCAGCCCGATGTTGGTCATCTCGGCCAGGCCGGCGCCTTTGCCGCCCAGGGTCACCTTGTCGGTGCCCTTGCCTTCAGCCTTGCCGTTTCCGAAAAAATAGACCCACTTCTTGGACCGCGCCATCGATTTGCTCCTTCGGCTTGGGGCCGATCTGGTTTGAGCTTTATCAAAAAAATGCAACGTCTTACCACTAAGACACCGAGACACTAAGAACTGCTGCTATGGATTCCAAAAACTGCGACGTCTTACCACAGAGGCACAGAGACACAGAAAACTGCAAAACTAGTGGCCAGTGTACTGATTGGTTGGGGCTTGGCAACATTTGGGGAACGTGACGGTGTGTTCCGTGGTGCTGAAACAGTTGCGTGTTGTTGGGGGTGTCGCGACGGTCTAGCGTAGGCGGTAGGTGATTCGTCCGCGGGAGAGGTCATAGGGGGACAGGTCTACCTGGACTTTGTCGCCGGGCAGGATACGGATGTAGTATTTTCGCATTTTGCCGGCGATGGTACACAGGGCCCGGTGTTTTTCCTCGCCGATCTGGGCTTCGACCATGAACATGGCATTGGGCAGGGCTTTGATTACCACGCCCTCGATACTGATGGCTTCGGTTTTGGCCAATTCAACCTCCCAATTGGGTACCGGACAGCCCTCTTCCGTCGGGCCCTTTGCCTGATCCAAGGGTACGGAACATCCCCGACGAGGGCACTACAGCCTATTACCCTAGCGGGCGAGGCCTGTAGCGTCAACAAGCCGAGCCACGGGTTGAGGTGCCGAATCGGTGTCGGCCTGGGTCATGCAGCCGACGTCGGGCTATCGGGGGGCGGTGGGTTTGGGGAGGTTAAAACGGTCGCGCGTGGTGCTGTAGGCGTCGCCTCCCAGGCGTCCAACCAGGTCGATACCGGCCACGTCGGCGGTGCCGTCGGGTAGGCAGATGTCGTCGGCCAGGTGGAAGCACAGCACCTGGCAGACACAGATGTTGCCAGACAAGGGCCCCTGGCCGACTTTGACGACCTGGATCAATTCGCATTCCAGATGGGCGGGCGATTGGGCCACGCGCGGCGGTTTGACGATCTTGGCGGGCAAGGGCGTGAAACCGGCAGCCTCGAACTCGTTGACCTCGGCGTCATAGGGGTAGGAGGCCTGGTTCATGGCGTCGCGGATGTTGTGGGGGACGACGTTGACGACGCATTGGCCGGTGGCCCGCAGGTTGTTGAGCGTGTCCTTGTCTTTGCCGTGGCGATCGGTGGCCGGCATGAAGACGATGGCGGGCGGGCTGGAGCAGACCCCGTTGAAAAAGGAAAAGGGGGCCAGGTTGGGCACGCCATCGGCCGAGATGGTGGAGACCAAGGCGATGGGCCGGGGCAAAACGCAGGAAAGCAGGGTAAAGTGGTTCTCCCGAGGGGAGCGAGAAGCCGTCACCAGCGGGGTGTATTGGCGGTAGGTCTTCATTAAGCAGTTCGAGTTTCGAGTTAACAACGGCCACGGACACCCTTCAGCCCGCAATCCGATTCCCCTGTTCCGAGTTCCGCGTTTTAAGTGATGGGCGTGGTCAATATACCCAGGCGATCAATCTCCAGTTCGATGGTATCGCCCGGTTCGAGCCAGCCGTCGGTGGTGTCGGGGCCCAGTTCGAGAATGCAGCCGGTCCCGACGGTCCCGCTGCCGATGACGTCGCCGGGATAGAGGGTCACGTCGGCTGAGGCGCGTTGGATCATCTTGGTGAAATCGTGGGTCAGGTCGCCCATGTTGCCGCGGGATATCTCTTTGCCGTTCTTGCGGGCGACCATGGCCAGGTCGTATTTGCCGGGGCCCGCTTTGACGTCGGCCAGTTCATCGGGAGTCACCACGTAGGGACCGATGGCCGTGGCGAAATCTTTGCCCTTGGCCGGCCCCAGCATGCACTGCATTTCCTGTCGCTGCAGGTCGCGGGCTGACAAGTCGTTGAGCACCATGAAGCCGAAAACGGCTGACTCCGCCTGCTCGCCGGCGACGTTCTGAACCTCCTTGCCGATGACGCAGCCGACTTCCAGCTCGAAGTCCAACTCCTTGGTGGTGGCCGGTCGTTTAACGGGCTGGTTGTGCCCGCGGAGGGACGACGGGTTGGAAAAATAGAAGACGGCGATTTCATACCACAGCGGGTTCATTTCCTGGCCACGTTTTTGACGGCAGGTTTTGACGTGCTGCTCGAAGGCGTAGAAATCGCGGAACGTGCGTGGATCGGGCACGGGAGGCAGCCATTGGGCGACGGTGTCCGGTGCGGCGGGCGAGCCGGTGGCTGATTCGGCGAGTTTGAGCAGCCCCGCGTCGCCATATTGATCCAGGGCCTGGCGGAGGCTGGCCGGGGCGTCGAGTGGAATCAGGCCGGCCTCGACGGCTTTGCATAGCTTGGGGGTGTTTTCACCCTTGAATTGGACGAGACAAAAACGCATGGTCGAATCTCCTGCGGAACGGCGAGTTCGAGTTACGAGTGGCGAGTTTCGAGTTTTTCAGGCGCAGCCCATCATAGTGCAGGGAATCTCCGGCGGGCAAGGCAGCCTGGTATTCAAGTCCAACGGAACCAGCGTAGCGCGAGCGAAAAGCAGACTAAGCCCCAGGCGAGCAGGATGATCAGCGGGATTTTGACGGCCCAGAGGGAGGCGCCTTCCAGCATGACGGCCCGGAGGGCCTGGTTGAGCTGGGTCAGCGGCAGGGCCTGGATGAAGGGCTGCATGAGGTCGGGGAAGCGGGCCGACGAGAAGAAGACACCCGACAGCAGCCACATGGGCAGCATGATGAGGTTCATCAGGCCACTGATGGTCTCGAGTTTTTGGGCCCGGCTGGCGGCCAGCATGCCGATGCCGGCGAAGCTGACCCCGCCGACGGCCACCACCGCCAAAATGCTCAGCAGGCTGCCGACGATGGCAATCTTGAAGACCAGCCAGGCAAAGCCGATGAGGATGAACAATTCGGGGATGGTGAAGACCATGCGCCCGCCGATGACCGACATCAGGAAGTGGCTCTTGCGCATGGGCGTGGCCACCAGGCGTTTGAGCAGCTTGCGGATACGCATGTCCACGGTGATGAAGCCGACCCCCCATAGGCCTCCGCCCATTAGGTTGAGCCCGATGAGTCCCGGCACCAGAAAATCGATGTAGCGGGCACCGGGCTCGGTGACGTGCTTGTCGGTGACGGGCAGGGCATCCTGGCGGCCCGCCGATTTTTGGAGGGCGTTGTCCAAATGCAAGCGGGCCATGGTCGCCTCCGGACGGGTGGGGTCGAAACGGTATTCGTAGCCCTGTTCGCCAGGAACGGCCAGGATGTCCACCTGCCCGGTGCGGAGCAGGTCTGCACATCGCTGCGGCGAAGCGGATTGGATCTCAAAACCTTCCAGACCCTCCAGCGCAGCCCGGATTTGGGCCGAGGCTGGACCGTCCTCGACGCCGACGTGGACCTGTTGCGGCGGGCGGTTGCGAAAGGCCAGGCCGAGGCCCGCGGCCATCAGCACCGGAAAGCCGTAGGTCCAGAAGATGGCTTCGGGTTCGCGGTAGAACTGCCGCATGCGGCACAGGAACAGCTCCTTCAGGGGGCGGTAGCGATTCATGGAGAGACGGGCTCCTCGTCGTCATCGGTCAGGTGGCGCCCGGTCAGATTGACGAAGACGTCTTCCAGGCTGGCGTGGCGCGTGGTGAGGCTGGCCAATTCGAATCCGCGGTCGCCCAGGCGCTGCATCAACGCGGGAATACAAATGTGCGGTTCGCCCACGGTCAGGGCGATGGCATCGGCTTCGGTGCGGCAGTCGCGCACCGAGGGCAGGTCGGCGAATTGATCGGGGGCTACGTTGCCGGCAGCGGGTTGACCGTTTTCCAGCGTGAACTCGACGACGTGTTCGCCGCCCAGTTGGGCGATGAGTTGGGGCGGCGTGCCCAGGGCGATGATCTTGCCGTGGTCCACGACGGCGATGCGGTCGCAGAGGCGCTCGGCTTCGTCCATGTAATGGGTGGTGATCAGCGTGGTTCGGCCCCGGCTTCGTTGATCGCGGACGATATCCCAAAGTTCGCGGCGCGATTGGGGGTCCAGGCCTGTGGTGGGTTCGTCCAGAAATAGCAATTCGGGATCGCCCACCAGGGCGCAGGCCACAGCCAGGCGCTGCTTTTGACCGCCGGAGAGTTTTTGGACCCAGGCGTCGGTCTTTTCGGCCAGCGAGACCATTTCGAGAACCTCTTCTGGGTCACGTCCTTTGTCGTAGAAGCTACGGAATAGGCGGACGGTTTCGACGGCGGTGAGTTTTCCGGTCAGGCGGGTCTCCTGAAGGGAGATGCCGATGCGCTGGCGGAGCTTTTTTCCGTGGTGCTTCCAGTCCATGCCCAGCACCTCGACCCGGCCCGAGGTGGGTTTGAGCAGGCCTTCGAGGATTTCGATGGTGGTGGTCTTGCCCGCCCCGTTGGGGCCCAGCAGTCCGAAGCACTCGCCCAGTTCGATGTGCAGGTCCAGACCCACCAGGGCATCGACGGCATCCTTCTTGCCGGCGTCGTACCGCTTTTTGAGATTCTCACAGACGATGGCAGACAAGAGATAGCCTCACTTTCCGGCTGGCAACCGCGTCGGAAACGGGGCATTGTAGCCACTCAAGCGGGGAGATGTCCAAGACGGGGATTGGGAGGCGTACTGGTTGGTTGCGCTTGACCGCGCCAGGGCTGGGACTATCATCACCCATCATGAACGACCCGATTGGCCGTATTTCGTTGCAAGTGGAGTTGGTGGCTGGAAGCACGCGCGCGTGGATCCAGGCGGGTGGAGTGCTTGGGTTTGCCCTGGCCACCGCGCTGGGCGCCCAGATCACCGTGCCGGTGCCGGGGACGCCGGTGCCGATCACGCTGCAAACGCTATTCGTGGTGTTGGCGGGTATGACGCTGGGGCCACGATTGGGGGCGGCCAGCATGGGGCTTTATCTGCTGCTGGGCATGACGGGGTATCACGTGTTCTCGCCGAACGCTTGGGGGGCTGAAACGATCTTCCGATCCACCGGCGGGTATCTGCTGGGGTTTTTGGCGGCTGCCCCGGTGATCGGGCATTTGACGCGTCGGGCCAAGGGCGGTGTGGCTGGACTGACGCTGGCAGCCATTGTAGGTAGCGCGATCATTTTCGGATTCGGATTGGGTTGGCTGCACGTGTGGATGTCGGACGCCAATTCGGCCCATACCTTGGGCGATACGGTTCGACTGGGTTTGATCCCGTTCGTGCCGGGGCTGATCGGTAAGACCGTCGTCGCCACGGCGGGCGGTCGGTTGTTGTATCCGATCTCGCGGAAGTATTTTGACGTTCGCGGTGCGTAAACCGGATCACCGCTCTGCGCGCATTCCAAAGCCCCGGCCAAGCCTGGCCGGGGCTTTTCTTGATATCCGATCACCGGTTGAAAACCGGTGCCACACGATCGGTGCCACATTGGGTCGTACTTTGGGGTGCGCGAGGCGGTTTAATCGCGTTCTTCTTGGGCGTCCTGGTACTCTTCGAGCCAGGCCATCTGGATGGCTTCTAGTTTGGCCTCGTTGGACTTGTCCGGATCGTCGGCAAAATCGTCCAGTTCGCACACCCATTGGCGCAGGTCGGTAAAGCGCACGGTCAAGGGGTCCAACTCGGGGAAGCGCTCTTGCAGGAGCAGGCCTATATCTTCGCTGTCCAACCAGGTGAGGGGTTTGGTCATTGGGTAGCTTTCCAATGAAGGCCAATACACTGTCGGGTCGCCGACCCGACCGGCCGGTGCTAATGTTCGGGTTCGCGGGCCAGGTTTCGGTTCCAGTCGGGGACCTCGACCACCACGTCGGCCGAGCCGTCGGGGACCGCCTGGCAACTCAGCCGGCTGGTCGGTTTTAGGCCTGGTGCGTTTTCGAGTTGGTCGTCTTCTTCTTCGGTGGCTTCGGACAGACTGTCGAAACCCTCTTTAACGATCACGTGGCAGGTCGAGCAGGCGCAGACCCCCCCGCAGGCATGGTCGATGCCCACCTTGGCCTTGCGGGAGATGTCCAGGATGCTGCCGGGCAGGCCTTCGTCGTCGTAGGGCAACTCCTGAGGGTCAACCTCGACGGTCACGTCCATAGGCAGAAAAGTGACCTTGAATGCCTTGGCCGGCAAAGCCACCTCCGCCTGTTTGATGTAGGGGTTGGTTCCACCCATACCGTTTTGCTCCTTCGATTAGGCGTCGGGCGGGGTGTCGATCCGCCTCCCGAGATTATAGGGCCCACTGGACCCTATTCCCGTCCGAATCAGGATTCCTTTTCGCGCAAGGTGACGGCGATGGCGGCGTTGGCCAGCGGGAGGGTCATGCGGTTGAACGCTTCCAAGCGCTCGTAAATGGCGTCGGCATCGTCGCACGATTGGGCCAGACGGCGCAGCTCAGCCATGGCGCTGGCGGCGGCGTCGCGCTGCTCGGCCGGCAGTTGATCGCCGAATTTGGCCAGCATTTGCTCGGCTTTTTGGGTGTCGAACAGCACCTGGTTGCGCAGATCGATCAGCCGGTGGGCGGCGATGTCCTCGCGGGCGGCCGCGACGCTCTCAGCCTCCATGCGGCGGACCTCCTCGCGGGTCAGGCCGTGGGCGGGGATCACCTGGATACCGGCTGCCTGGCCGCTGCGCTGCTCGGTGGCGGTGACGTTGAGGATGCCGTTCTGGTCGATCAGGAAGGTCACGTCGATTTTGGGCAGGCCGGCCGGCATGGGCGGAACGTCGCAAAGCTCGAAGACGCCCAAGGATCGACAGTCCTTGGCCAGTTCGCGCTCGCCCTGCAGCACGTTGATTTTGACCGCGGTTTGGCCGTCCTGAAAGGTGGTGAAGGTCTCGGTGGCCTGGCAGGGCACGCGGGCGTTGTTGCGAATGAGCTTGCCCATGGCGCCGCCCAGGGTCTCGATGCCCAATGACAGCGGTGTGACATCCAACAACAGGGTATCTCGGCGGTAACCCGCCAGGATGGAGGCCTGGACGGCCGCCCCGAGTGCGACCACCTGTTCGGGGTTTAGGGCGGTGTAGGGGCGACTGCCGAAGAAATCGCCGACGCGCCGACGGACGTAGGGAATGCGCGTGGAGCCCCCCACCATGACGGCGTGGTCCACGTCCTGGGCTTTCAGGCCCGCCGATCGCAGGGCCTGGCGGCAGGATTCGAGCGTGCGATCCACAAACGGTGCGATCATGCCCTCGAAATGTTCGCGGGTGATGACGCGCTGGTAGCGCCGGTCCCGGCCCAGGTCGAGGAGCAGCGTTTTTTGGGGTTCGTCGGACAGGGCCTGTTTGACCGCCTCGGCGAAGAGGCGCAAGGCCTGGCGCGTGGCTGGTGCCTGGATCTCGACGTCGAACTGTTGGCGAACCTGGTCGATGGCCAACTCCATGATCTTGCGATCGAAATCATCGCCGCCCAAATGCGTGTCACCATGGGTCCCCAGGACCTCAAAGACGCCGTTGCGCAGGCGGAGGATGGACACGTCGAAGGTGCCGCCGCCCAGGTCGTAGACGGCCACGGTGGTGTCTTGCCTGCGATCCAGCCCGTAGGCCAGGGCGGCGGCTGTGGGTTCGTTGACGATGCGGACCACGTCGAGCCCGGCGATCTGCCCGGCGTCCCGAGTGGCCTGGCGTTGGGCGTCGTCGAAATAGGCGGGCACGGTGACGACGGCCTTGGTGACCGGACAGCCGAAATGCGCTTCCGCACGTTTCTTGAGCTCGGCCAGGATGAGGGCGGATACCTGCGGCGGCGTGTAAAGCTTGCCCTCCACGTCGACGACGGCCAGGTCACGGTCGCCGGGACGCTGAACGACGCGATAGTTCAGATGCTCGGCTTCGGCGTGGACCTCGGCAAATCCTTTGCCCATCAAACGTTTGACCGAATAGACGGTGCTGCCGGGGCGCTCGACGGCGTGGTCGCGGGCGGATTTGCCGACGGTGACCTGCCCGGTGGCGGTATCGAAGGCCACCACCGACGGCAGGATGCCGCCGTCAGTGGCTGGGTCGAGCAGAACCGGGCCTTTTTCGTCGGCAAAAGCCACCAGCGAGTTGGTGGTGCCCAAGTCGATGCCGATGATGATGTCACGGTCTTGGATCATGCTGTCGCTCTAAAGCGCTTAGACCTCAAGAAAACATTTCACCTCAAAGACACCAAGGCACCAAGACGTCAAGTCATCCAAGACGATCAGTCCGGCGTCGTTCTCCGCGCTCATTGTGTCTTTGTGGTTCATTCTTTTTTTGTACACTAAGCTACCGGCAGATCGGCCAATAGGTTGTCGTAGTATTTGATTGAATTAAGCAGGCGGCGCAGCTCTTGTTTTTGCGCGTCGTCCGCCGAATCCAAGGCGTCGGCCCGGGCGGCGACTTGCTCGAGAATGGCGGCCCGTTTTTGGGCCACCTGATCGCGGATGCCGCTGAGGGCACCCTGGTCGTCGCCGGCCTCTTCCAGCTCTTCGCGCCACGTCATGGCCTCGGTGAGGACCTCCTGGGGCACGTCGCGAAATTGCGTGGCGGATGGGCCGCCTGCCCTTTCCAGCATGTACGAAGCCCGGAGAACCGGGTCGCGCAGAACGCGAGCAGCTTCGTTAAGCTCGGCCGACAGTTTGATGGACAGTTGCTGCATCTGGTCAGAGGCGGCGCCGAAAAAATCCGGATGGACGCTACGGGTAATAGCCAGAAAATGGCGGTCCAGTTTTTCATCGTCCAGGCGGTAGCCCCGGGGCAGATTCAACAGCGTGAAATAATCCACCTCGGCCGGTATTGGGAACAGGGTGTGGCAACCGGTGCAGACCACCGGCGTTTTGAGATCCGCATGGCAATTCAGGCACTTGGTGGGTAGCGTCGGCGTTTCGGCAGCCATGAGTCTATTTTAGTGAGCCAAACGGTGAGCGCCTAGACAGCGGAACGGCCGGCGAGGGCGCCGGCCGCTACACCCATTCCACATCGACACAAGGTCCCCAAGGCCTAAACCGAGAAGCTGGACCCGCACCCGCACTTGCCGCTGGCCATGGGGATGTCGAAGACAAAACCGTTGCCCATGGTGGTGGTCTTAAAATCGATGGTGGCCCCGTCCAGGTAAATATGACTCTTGGGGTCACAGATGATCTCGACGCCGTGTTGAGCGAAGACCTCGTCGTTCTCACCTTTGGTTTCAGTCAGGTCCAGGGTCTGCTTGAACCCGCTGCACCCGCCGCCGGTCACGCCGACCCGCAGGTACATGGTTTTTTGCTCGGTGGCGGTGGCCACGTTTCCTTCGCCGCCGGCGCTTTGACGTTGCTGCTCGATAATCTTGGTCACTTCGACGGCGGCTGCTTCGGTCAGATTAATCATGCTCTAAACTCCATGGCTATCGGATGTACGTTCAGGCCACGCCTCTCGGTGACGGCTGGGCTAAGTGCCCGCCTGGACCTCTTGGGGGGCCGATTCGATCAAACCCTTCTTCGTTTTGACGTCGGCGATGGCTGCCCGGATGGCGTCCTCGGCCAACACGCTACAGTGGATCTTAACCGGCGGCAGGGCCAGCTCTTTGACGATTTCGGTATTTTTCAGTTGCAGGGCCTCGTCCAGCGATTTGCCCTTGACCCACTCGGTGGCCAGGGAACTACTGGCGATGGCGCTGCCGCAGCCAAAGGTCTTGAACTTGGCGTCGACGATGTTGTTGTCGTCGTCCACCTGAATTTGCAGCTTCATGACATCGCCGCACTCGGGGGCGCCCACCACGCCGGTGCCAACGTTGACGGCGTTCTTGTCCAACGACCCCACGTTGCGGGGATGCTCAAAGTGATCGACGACTTTGTCGCTGTAGGCCATATCAAACTTCTCCGTTGTCTGCTGACTATCTTAAGACTGGTTAATCGTCCACCAGCGTCGGCACCAGTAAGATATTGATCGAGCCTTCGCTTCCCAATTGTTCCTCAATCTCGGTCAAGGCGTTGGCGTAGTCGTAGGCCCGAACGCCGGGCTTGTCAGGCACCACGGTAACGTACCACCAATCGTCATCCTGCCTGACGCCGGCAGGGTCCACGTTCAGGCGATAGCCGGCTGGCGGATTCTTGTCCAGGCAAACTTGGACCTTCTCAACGATCTGGTCTAACGTGATCGTACTCATCGTGAAACTCCCAAGTGCCTCAGCACAGCCGTCGCATCACTCAGGCACCGCTTGGCAGTCTGAGAATCCACCGTGACGCTAGGAGCGTAGTCCGCCAGGATACGAATCTTGTAGGCAGCACCCACCATTCGCCTCATATCTATCGCCTTGCCCCGGCCCAGCCTAGGTTGCAGG
>JBHHVM010000054.1:0-12296 GCA_046754265.1 Phycisphaerae bacterium | reverse complement strand
GCATGGGTTTGGACAGCAAGTGGTGCAGGTGGCGGTCGATGCGCTGGATGCAGGCGCCGGTGGGGTGGTCTGGGTGTAGGGGGATGTCCTGCACAAAGCGGAGCACAGCCACGCGGTTGGCGTGGGTGTTATAGGGCAGCAGATAGCCGGCTTTGACGTCGGGGGTCATGGTGGCTCGATTGAGGCAGGCGGTCCGCACGGCGCCGGCGGCGAAGGCGTTTAACCGGCGGACCAATATGGGGCCGATGACCGGCCATTTGCAGATGCGGATGCGAAAGGGGCAGGGTCCGGCAAAGGCAGCCGTGTTGAAGAGCACGATTCTATTGATCTGATCCGCGTGATCGATTGCCCAGCCGCAGCCGATGGCCCCGCCCCAGTCGTGCATGACCAGGGACAGGTCATCGAGTTGGAGATGCTCGAGCAGGCGGGTCAGGTTGCGGATATGGGTTTCGAGTCGGTAGGGGTAGTCCTGGGGTTTGTCGGATAGGCCGCAGCCGATATGGTCGGGGACGATGACGCGGTGACGGTCGCACAGGTTGCGGACCAGGTCGCGGTAATAGAAGGACCAGGTGGGGTTGCCGTGCAGCATGACCACGGCGGGCCCGGTGCCCTCGTCGAGGTAGTGCAGGCGATGGCCGTCGATGTCCAGATGGTGGGAGTCGAAGGGATAAAGGTGGCGGATGGGTTCCAGGTCGTAGGCCATGGGCGTTCTACCACTGGGTGCCCAGCATCACGCAATTGAGCCCGCTGCCGATGCCCAGCATGGCGATGCGCTGGCCCGGGGCGGGTGGATGCTCTTCGATACCCAGGGCCATGGTGACAGGGAGAGACACTGAACCGACGTTGCCCAGGAACTCGAGGGTGGCGTAGTCCTTGGCTGGGTCCATGGCGATGGATTGGTAGAGGCGTTCCCGGTGGGCGATGCCGACCTGATGGGTGAAGCAGCGGTCCACGTCGTGGCGGGTCCAGCCCATCTGTTGAAGGAAGTCCGTCCAGGTTTCGGCGGCCAGGGCACAACCGTGGACCAGGAGGGTCTCGGCGTCGGTGTTCATCAGCATGTGGGCGCCGTCGCCGAATCCGGTGTCGGTGGACCCCCGGCAGAGGTCGTTGTGCCGCGTGTCGCTACGGACGGCGCCGCCGATCAAGCGGTGGCCGGTGCGCGAAACGGATTCGTGGGCCATGACCAGGGCGACCGCCCCCGAGCCGATGGTGAGGGAGGCGAAGGCCATCTTGAGCTGCTGCTTGGTGAGGTCGGGGTCAGCCAAGAGGTGGTCGATGGTGCTATCGACCAGATGGCGGCTGTTTTCGCCCGCGACGATGAGCCCTTTTTTGACTTGGCCCAGCTCGATCATGTTGGCCAGGTTGATCATGCCGTTGACGAAACCCAGGCAGGCGTTGGAGATGTCGTAGATGACCGCCCGCTGCGACAGGGCCAGATTGTGATGAACCACCGAAGCGGTGGCCGGTTCGAGAAAATCACGAGACACAGCCGTGTGAAACAGGCAGCCCACCTCCTGCGGGTCGGTGCCCGACGCCTCCAGCGCTTTTCGGCCCGCCAGCGTGGAGGCATCGCTGGGCAGGGTCCCGGGATTCCAGAAGCGACGCTCCCGGATGCCGGACATCAGCTCCAAGCGGCCGGTGTGCAGGCTGAATCGCTCGTAAACCGGGGCCAGGCGGCGCTCCAAGGCCTCTGACGTCACCACTTCGGGCGGCAGGGCGTAGCCAAACGATTCCAGGCAGACGTGGTCGAATGTCATGGCGTTGGGGGTTGGTCGTTCCGGTGAATCCAGGTTCCAGCCCGGGCGTCCAAGGCGGATGCCACATTTTGGCAGTCGGTGATCAGGGCGCGGGGTTTTGGGTTGGCGGATTGTTCGACGAAATCGACCGCAGCCTGGATTTTCGGCCCCATGGAGCCGGCCGGGAATTGGCCGGTGTCCAGGAGTTGCCGGGCCTGCTCGGCGGTGAGTCGATCCAGGGCTTGCTGGGTCGGTTTGGAGAAGTCGGTGTAGACGCAGGGTTGGTCGGTGAGCATGGCTAACACGTCGGCGCCGACTCGACGGCCCAGCAGGGCGGCGGATAAATCCTTGTCGATGACGGCTTCGGTGCCCTTGATTTGATGGTCGGGAGATTCGATCACGGGAATGCCGCCGCCGCCGCAGACCACCAGCAAATGACCTTCATCGAATAGCGATCGGATTAAGGGCATTTCCAAAACGCGCCGGGGCTGGGGTGAGGGCACCACGCGCCGCCAGCCGAGGTTCGATATCCGCACCATGTGCCAGCCGTCGCGGCGAATATGGGCCTGGGCGTCGGCCTCTTCAAAGTAGGGGCCTATGGGCTTGGTGGGGTTGTCGAAGGCTGGGTCGTCGCGATCGACTAGGACGCTGGTGACGATGGTCGAGACGGTGCGGTCCTGGTCGCGCCGGTGGAATTCATTGATGAGACATTGGCTGATCATGTAGCCCATGCCGGCCTGGGTGTCGGCGACGCACAGGCCCAGGTCGATGGGATAAACCTCTTGGGAGGCGATCTCGACCCGGCGGAGGATGTTGCCCACCTGCGGGCCGTTGCCGTGGGTGATCAGCAGCCGGTGCCCGCGGTCGATCAGGTCGGCCAGGTATTTGCAGGTGATGCGGGTCTGGTCGAACTGCTGGGGGATGTTCCCGGCTTGGCCCGGGGGGCAGATGGCGTTGCCGCCCAGGGCGATCACAATTTTAAGGGGGTTTTGGCTCAATCGTCCGACTCCGCAGCCCACGCGGGCTGATTCACAAGCCCGTGAGTAGACCGCAATTTGGACGGTCCGACAAGCGGCTGGGCGTGACCATCTTGACCGGGTGCCAGCCGGCGGCTAGGACTTCGGCATGGGTATCGAGGCGGTGATTTTTGACCTGGACGGGGTTTTGGTGGACTCGGCCCAGGCCCATCATCGCAGTTGGCAGGCGCTGGGGGCGGAGTTGGGTTGTGAGGTCACAGCCGAGCAGTTTGCGGCGACCTTTGGCCGGCAGAACCGCGACATCGTGCCGTTACTGTTTGGCGAGCAAACAGACCCAGACGGTGTGCAGCGGCTTAGCGATCGGAAGGAGCAGATCTACCGCGACCTGATCCGGGGGCGGGTGCCGGCTGTGCCCGGGGCGGTGGAGTTGGTGGGGCGATGTGCCGGGGCGGGGTTGTCGCTGGCGATTGGCTCATCGGCGCCGAAGGAAAACATCGACCTGGTGCTATCGGCCATGGGTATCGCCGATTTTTTCGAGGTGGTGGTTCACGAAGGCGACGTGCAGCGGGGCAAACCTGATCCGCAAGTGTTCGTGCTGGCTGCCGAAAGGTTGGGGGTACCCGCGGCGCGGTGCGCCGTGATTGAAGATGCCCCCAGCGGGATACGCGCGGCGAGGGCGGCTGGCATGATTGCGGTTGGCCTGACCAGTCATCACCCGGCTGAGGCGTTGGCTGATGCCCATCTGGTGGTCGATCGACTCGAAGACCTGAGCCCGGAAGTCATCACCGGGCTGGCGTAGGGAATCTCTGCCGCCGGATGGGGCGCAGCCAAACGGGCGGTCTGGGCTTCTTCGACCAGACCGCCCGCTCGAACATCTGTGGCCACCCGGTCCCCGAATGCGGGGCCTTAGGCGGCTGGGCTTCCTTCCCACTCCTGGTGCTGTTTGTTGTCGGGCGGAAGACAACTCCGCCGGATCCACCTCCGGTAAACCCGACCGGCGCTAACCGATCAGTAGCACCGCCCCTGAACCCGCATGGGTCGATGCGGGTTCACACGCTGTTTGCCACTTTCCGATCCAAGAATGGACGTTCACCTGGCGAACGTGGCAATTCTGATGCCGCGCCACAGACTTCTCCAGCTTCCGGGGCAGGGCGTCCTTGGAGCCTCCTGCCGGGCAAGAAGTTAAGTCAGCTTCGCGGGGCGCGTTTTTGTGGGAGGCTTGTGTTGCGTTGGGCGGGCATGTTGATTGGAAGCAACGGCTGGCGCGGCGTCGAGGTGTGGATTGTCGCGTAACCTTATTGACCGCAATCGATTGGGGCGGTTTGTCGGCGCGTATCAGCCAGGCATCGATGTTCCTTCAAAACACCGGCAAGGGTGTGATTAAAATGCGTTGGAAGCGCAAAAGTCAGTCCGTCTTGACGTGCTGAAGATCGAACAGAGACGATTGCCCAGGTTGACACACCAAAGGGGCGCTTTGGAGCGGTGCGTGGGATCGGCGCGCGGCGGCGGCCACGAAGGCGTCCAAGTGCTGGAAGTCCCATTCGGCCCGGGGAGGCTGTTGACCGAAGGCGTCGCGGACGGGGGCGGCATAGCGGTCCACCAGGTGACGGGCGGCGAAGCGGTCGCACATGGATTCTTTTTGACGGGTGTTGCGCCGGGCCCGCTTGACCAGCAGGTGATAGCACTCGTGAAGGAACACGAAGAGCACCAGTTGGTAGGCGTCGGCCAATTCGATGCTGAGGCTTGGCTTCCACCAGGTGCGGGCATCAGATTGGGCCCGGGCCAGGTAGGTGTCCATGACGTAGGGGTATTGCAGGTGCCGGCCCAGGTTGACGTAGATGCGGGGGTTTTTGTAGACGCAGGTTCCGGAGAACTCCGCCCCTCGACTGTAGCGGACGAATACCCTTAACCCATCCAGCCGCCAGCCGGACACGGCATCCAGGCACATTTTTCGTAGGCGGGGCGTATGCAGACGGGTTCGGTTCTCGAAACCGGCGATGCCACTCCGTTGGCAAATTGGGGGGGTCATCCAGGCCCTATTGGCGGGGGTGGTATTGTCGGTGGACCTCTTTGAGCCGGTGTTCGTCGACGTGCAAGTAGACCTGGGTGGTGGCCACGTCGGCGTGTCCGAGAAGCTCCTGCACGATGCGCAGGTCGGCGCCGCCGGCCAACAAGTGCGTGGCAAAACTGTGCCGCAGGGTGTGGGGGGAGATGTGTTCGCCCAGCCCGGTGGCGGCGGCGTACTTTCGAACCAGGCGCCAGATGTTGGTGCGGTCCAGGCGTCGCCCGGTCCGCGACAGGAACAGGGCGTCGCGGCTATGGGCACCGACCAAAGCGGGTCTATGGAATTCGAGATAGTCCTTCAAGGTGCCGATGGCGCTGCGACCGATGGGGACGATGCGTTCCTTGCGACCCTTGCCGACGCAGCGGAGGTAACCCACCTTGAGGTTGACGTCGGCGATGTTGAGGCTTGAGGCTTCGCTGACGCGGATGCCGCTGGCATAGAGGAGTTCCAGCAGGGCCCGGTCGCGCAGGTAGTATTCGTCGGCGGGGTCGGGTGCGGCCAGCAAGGCCAGGATTCCATCGGGTTTGACGGCCTTTGGAATGGTTCGCCAGGTTTTGGGGGATTCCAACAGGCTGGCAAGATCGCGAGGCAAGGCCCCGTCGGCGTGCAAGTGTCGCAGGAAGATGCGAATGGCGGCCAGATGCCGGGCGATGGAGGCTACCGACAGGCCCCGTTGCTGAAGGTGCTTGAGGTGGTCTTGAATGTTCTGGATGTTCAAGTCGTCCAGAGCACCATTGGGTTGGACGGCCTGGTCCCAGAACTCGCACAGGTCGCGTTGATAGGCGGTGATGGTGGAACCGGCAAGCCCGCATTCGACGAACAGGTAATCCAGGAAGCGCTTGACCGGCGGTGAGGGCAATCGGCCTGGGGAGGCAGCGCTCTTAGTCGGTGGTGTGAGTGTCGCGCCCGTCATCGTGACCCTCCGCGTCGGGTTGAGGGTGTTGGGGTTTGGAAAAGTGCCCCAGCAGGATCTTGGCAAATTCCTGGGCCATTTCGTCGGTGGTGGTAAACACGGCGCCGCTGGTTATCAGGACGAGCAAGTCGGCGACTTGCCGATCGTCGCGATCGTGCACGGCGGCCCGGCCGATCAGCAGCGCGTCTTTGCCGATCAGGGCGGTCACACCCCCCGGCCGTTTGTTGAACGTAATGTCTACATCCACCCGACACGCGTCGCTCCCTTTCAAGTCCTGCACGGCGCTGGAGGCGAAGGTCCTCAGTGCCGCCTCGATGGCCTGATGCGCCGGCGGCGGGCAGACCGGGCCGATGGAATTGTCGACCCGGCCGACCTCGATTCGGCCCAACGTGTCGTAAAACGCCTGCGGCGCTTCGACGATCGGAAAGACGCTTCCATGAGCGCCGCGTATTTCAGTGATGCCGCGCGAGGCCATGCCCATGGGGCTGCACCCAAGGCATGCCGGACCTATGAACGACAGCAGGGCGATTCGTGAAATCCGTTTCACCGGTATCCTCCCTGGCGCACGGTAACACCACAAAGCCTGTTGCGGGCATTTTACGACAAACGCTATTCTAGCGGGTCGTGGTTGCGGAGGTCAACCCGAGTGTGATCGGTGTCGCGCCGTGGCGCCCGCTTGAATCGCTCCTCGATGCGCCCCACTAAGTTGTTGGGGTCTGATAATTCAGAGGCGTGGATGAACAAGCCCGGCGCTTTGGGGCTTTTGAGTAGGAAATGGCAAACCAGCGACAGGTTTTCGCTGCGATGTTGGGCGGTCTGCTCGATAACTTCGGTGTCGGGACCGTTGATGTTATCGGCCCATTGGTGGACGACGGATGGGAGGTTCTTGATGCGGGCGGGTTGGCCTGGGCGGATGTGTCCCCGGTCGATGAAGTAGGGCTTGACTCGGGATGACCCGGGGCCTCGCTGCACGCAGAGGTAGCGAAAATCCTGCGGCGTCGCGTGGATGCGTCCCGGCGGTTTGAGCAGTTTCTCGGCTCGGGCGATCTGTTCCCGCAGGCCCGAGGCCCGCTCGAATTGCAGCTGCCCGGCCGCGGTCTTCATCCGATCGTGAAGCTGTGTCAAGTGGTCGTCACTGGCGCCCAGGGCGAAGTCCAGCGAGGCCCGGAGCATGCTGCGGTATTGTTCCATGGTGATGGAGCCGTCGCACGGTGCGGGGCACCGGCCCATTTCTTTGTAGGCGCAGGCCTGGCCTTGTGGGGCCTGTTGGAGGATGTCGTGGTAGCGGCAAAGGTCGAAGGAATCTTCGAGACGTTCGATGAAGTGGCGGCAGGAGGCCCGGTCCCGAAATGGGCCCAGGTCGTGGGTGGGTGGTACACAGGCCAGTTTGTCGGGCCTCCATCTGGGATGGGGGTCGGCCAGGTTGATGCGGGCGAACCAGACGGGTGCAAAGGCCAAGTCCTGGAGGTATCGATCCGGGTTGAGTTGGCGGGCGATTTGCAGGTAGGTCCAGGCGGTCTCGAAGGTCGAATAGGTGGGCTGCCACCAAACGCATCGGGACACGGTGCGGAGGTCGGTTCGGGGGCGGCGGGCGTCGGTGGGGGGATCGAAGCGATGCATCAGGCAGCGTCGAAGGTTTTGAGCCGAGAGGGTCAGGATGAGTCGTCCATCGCGGTCGGTCAGGGCGCAGACGCCGCCGGTGCCCGGGAGAGTCTTGGCGTTCAAGGGCTGCCCCGGGTTGGGGAGTTCGACGCGGTGGGGGAATAGGGTTTCGAGGTCCACCGCCGCGGATTTTAGGGCGCCGCGTCAAGCGTGGCGAGCCGGGCGCGGCGCGTTGGTTGATCCGACCCCATCGGCGGTCTAGGCTGGCGGTGATGGAATCCATAAAACCCACGCCCACAGCCAGGCCCCTGCGGACCCCGTCGCGGGGGCGAGTTTGGCTGGCTCGATTGGGCTTGCTGCTAGGATCGATCGTTGTCGCGCTGCTGATCGGTGAAGTCGCGGTGCGTTGGCTGGGCGTGGGCCCGGTGTTCATGAAGATCACCAGCGGAGCTTTCCGTCTTACGGACAACCCGTTGATTCGTTACGAGTTTCTGCCCGGGTATCACGATTCACGCTTGGACATCAACGCCGACTCCATGCGCGATCGGGATTACACCGCGGCCAAGCCCGAGGGCGTCTTTCGCATCGCCTGCATCGGCGATTCGATTTGTGAGGGGCACGAGCTGCCGGTGGAAGACTCGTTCGTGCGGCAGATCGACACGATGTTGAATCAGTATTATGCCGGGGCGGGCCGCCGCTTTGAGGTGCTCAACTTCGGCGTGCCGGGCTATAACGCGGTGCAGGTCATGGAGACGCTGCGCGTTCGGGCGCTCAAATACCAGCCCGACGTCGTGGTTTATGCCCTGTGCGTCAACGACGGCGAGGACTATCAGTATGAGTTCGAGGTGCTCAACTCGAAGGTCACCGGGGCGGAGCGCCAATACTTCGACGGGCTGCGTCGCCAGAGCGCCCACCTGTTGAATCGCTCAAGGCTATTTCTGCTGGGGCGATACCGATGGCAGTCGGAGACTTATTTTGGCCGGCGCCGTCATCCGGTCAAGCCTGACTTGCAGTTTCGACACCTGCGGGAACGGACCTACGCCGACTACTACATCGAGCAGGTCGAAAGTCCGGAGGGGTGGGGGCGGATCCGCGGTGGGTTGAAGCGCATGGCGGAATTGTGCGGGGCTGCCAAGGTCAGTCCCTACGTCGTGGTCTTTCCGGTGCTGTTGGATATGGAGGATTATCCTCTTCAAGGTGTGCATCGGCGGATTCGCGACGAGGCGACGAGGCAGGGCTTGAGGACGTTGGATTTGCTGCCGGCCTATCAGGCGTTGGCCCGGCAGGTGGGCGAGAAGTACACGCTGGACGGGCTGCACCCCAACGCGATCGGTCACACGCTGGCGGCGGCGGCCATTCTTCGGGCATTGCTGGCCGGTGAACGTGCCCTAGTGGATGATGCGAGTCTGTCAAACATTGAAACTAAGGATGAGTCGCTGGAATCGGTGATTCGGCTGCTGCGGACGGAGGTGACCTTATCAAGCGGGGATACGTCGGGGCCGTAAGGTCTTGCATGCCCCTTAGCGCGGTGTAGCCCCGGCGGCGATCAGGTCGCCGTGGTGGGTTCGGCGTTGGCTGGGGGGCCAGTCTGTTTTGGGGTCGTACCAGCGGTGGAGGACCTCTTGGAATTGTTCGGGCGTGGAAACGGCGATAAAGGCGTCGCGAACCCGGCGGGCGTGGGGGTGGTGTTCGCTGTATTTGATGCCGAACTTGCGCATGATTCGCCCGGCCAATTTTGGGCCGTGGACTTTGACGGCTTGGTCGAAATGCTCGGCGACGACTTGACCCTGCTGGGCGACGGTGGGCGGCGGGGGCAGGGGTTGGCCCGCGTGCAGGGCCCGGCATTCATTGAAAATCCAAGGGTTTCCGATAGCTCCCCGGGCGATGGTGACCCCGTCGACGCCGGTGTGCTCGAGCATGTCGATGCAGGCTGGGGCGCTGAATAGATCGCCGCTGCCCAGGATGGTTTGCTGGCCGACGTGGCGCTTGACCTTGGCGATGAAATCCCAGTCGCTCGGTCCGACGTAGCGCTGCATGACGGTTCGGCCATGAACGGTGACGGCGGCGATGCCGGTGGCGAAGGCCCCATCGAGGATGGTGAAGAAATTGCGTTCGGACTCGGCGGAGTCGTCGATGCCGCGGCGCATTTTTAGGGTCACCGGGGTGCGCCCAGCCACGACGTCATGCACTTGGCGAATAATCTCCAAGCCTATGTCGGGTTGGGACAGATGAAACCCGCCGCGGCAACGGCCCAATACTTTTCTGACCGGGCAGCCGAAGTTAATGTCGATCACGTCGTAGCCAGCCTGGACCATCTCGTCGGCGGCCCGGGCGAATTGGTCAGGGTGCGAGCCCATCAACTGTCCGCCGACGGGGTGGTCGTCGTCGGCGACGGCCAATACTCGTCGGCGGGTTTTTCCCTTGGCGGTAATCAGTTTGTCGAGCACCACTTCGTGGAGGGCATAGGGGGCGCCGTGGCGACGGGCGATGCGGCGCATAGCCAGGTCGCTGTACCCGCTGAGGGCGGCCTGGATAAACGGGGCGTCGAGTTGGAGCGTGCCAATCGCTAACAAGTCACACTCGCCTTCATCCGTTACGGCCTGTCGAGCTCAGGCTGGTCCACGCCGTCATGGATCATCGCTGCTCCAACACCCTTGGCGGGCTTGAAGCCTCGGTCAAGGGCCTCCTGGGCGGATGAGAACAATCGCCGCTTGGCCGCATCCAGATCGATGTCCAGTTGGCTGCCCACGGCGAAGAACAATCGGCCATCCACGGGCGCCGCCACCGGCGTATCACCGGCATGGCCTATGTTGGCCTTGATGAAGTCGACGATCTCTTGTTCGATGCCGTCGATTTGGCCGAACATGCGTGTGCCGTGGACTTGACCGGGGCCGACGATGTCGACGGTGGCATGTTTGCAGATCTTGCCCAGGACATCGGACGCCTGCCGCTCGCCTTCGGTGGCCAGCAGCAACATGGGGCGCTGCCCGTGCTTGGCGAACCGGGCGATATGCTGGCGGGAATTGAGGCCCAGGTAGCGTTCGCCCGGCGTCATGCAAACGACCACATCGACGGACGCGTCGCGGGCGGCGTAATCGATGGCCACGCTGCAACCCACGCTGGCCCCGACGACGGCCAGGCGCGACAAGTCGACGTGGGGCTGGGTTGCCAGGAAGTCGTAGGCGGCCATCACGTCGCGGTACATGCTGCGGAACAAAGTCTCGTCGCGGTTTTGGACGCGGCTAACCAGCCGCATGGAGTCGGGTGCGGTGCTGTCGCCATGCCCGCGCATGTCGATAGCCAGGACCGCGAAGCCTTCGTTATGCAGGCGGTCCATCAGCGGCTGCCAGGCGTGCCGGTCGGATCGGTACATGTGCAGGAGGATGACGGCTGGGGCTGGGGTCTCGTCGTCGGGGCCGGCGTAGTCGGCGACCAAGCCCACCCCGTCGTCGGAGGTGAGATAGACGGTCTGGGGTTCGTGGGCGGGTGCGGGCGCAGCCGTCGTAGCCATCATGGCCCACAGTCCGATCAAAGCGCCTAATCGTTGCATCGTGTATCTCCGCGAAACTGATGTCCTCGCGCCCGGGTAACGGTGGAGGTCTATTGTATCGGTTGGGCGACGGTCCAGGCAACGTCGTGGGAGCCGGCGGTGACCGCGGCGACGTGACCCTGGTGGAAAAACTGCTCGATTGGCCAATCGCGGTCAGCCAGGTGGATAGTGACGTGGGAGGGGTCGGGCGCGTCGATCAGGCGGCATTCGCCCAGGTGCCCGATGCCCAGGCCGTTGGCTTTGAGGGCGGCTTCTTTGGCGGTCCAGAGTCGAAAGAAGTTGTCCCAGTCGGTTTGGCCGATCAGGGCCCATTCGTCGGGTTTGGCGACCTTGGCGAATAGGAGCTGATTGGCCCGGGGGACGATGGCTTCGATGTCGATGCCGACCGGACCGTCGGCCACGACACCCGCGGTCCAGGCGGGTTTGTGAGACAAGGACCAGAAGATGCCGTCCACCGGCACCGGGGCCCGGGCGGCGTTCTGCGGCCAGGGGCGGGGTTGATGCCCGGAGAGTCGGGCGGATTCATCGACGGCGCGGCGGGCGGTTTGACGCTGGGCGTCACGGCGCTGGTTTCGAGGCAGGTCGGGGCCGCCGGGTACGGGCATGAGCACGGCATGGAGGGTCATGAGGACTCGGTCGGCCAGACACCGGCGACGGTGTGCTTGACGATGTTGGCGTCGAAATAATTGGTGCCCATGCCGGCGTCGACCACGACGGTTTGGGCGTTGATGCCGCTGGATCGTTCGCTGAGCAGGAAGGCGGCTACGTTGGCGACTTCTTCGGTGGTCAGGGCCTCGCGCCGGAGGGTGGCCTGTTCGGCGAAGAGATAGTTGTCCACGTAACCGGGGATGCCGGCTGAGGCGCTGGTCTTGAGCAGGCCCGCGCCGACGGCGTTGAAGCGGACCTTCGAGAATCCGCTGAACGATTTCGCCAGGAAGGCGATGGCGGAATCCAGGGCCGCCTTGGCGGGGGCCATGTAGCCGTAGCTTTCGACGGTCATGCGCGAGGTGGAAATGGAAATGGTGACGACCGATGCCCGCGGGTCGAGCAGGTCCTTGAAGGCGTTGGCCACGGCAATGAGCGAAAAGCAACTGACGTCCACCGCCTGCAGGAAATCCTGCTTGCGGACTTCATGAAACGTGCCGGAAAAGTGCTCGTAATTGGCAAAGGCGATGGAGTGAATGATGCCGTGGATCCGGGGGTGCTTTTGGGCGACCGCATGGGCCAGGGCGGTGATCTGGTCGTCGTGTTCCACGTCGCAGACGTGGACTTCCTTGCCGCCCAGCAGTTGGGTCAGGCTTTGGGCGCGCTGATCGGACCGGACGCTGTAGACCACCTGGGCTCCGGTGTCTTCCAGGACGCGGGCCACGTGGTAGGCGACGCTTCGTTTGTTGGCCACGCCCATGACCAGGATGGTTTTGCCGGTCAAGCCTAGAAAGTCCATGTTGGGTTC
>JBHHVM010000053.1:0-12338 GCA_046754265.1 Phycisphaerae bacterium | reverse complement strand
ATTTTTGGCTATGCAGACTACACTCCAACGCTCGTACTTCCTTTAGGCGTCTTGGCTGAGGTACCTTACACCGCACCGGACGACCCGTTGACGGTGGGGATCACCCCGGGTTCCGGCGGCGGCGACGGGTTTGACATCGCCTGGGCGGTGGACCCAAACACGAACTTGCCGGCTGGGCTGGATGGTTTTGATTTCGTACGCATCACCACGGGTGTTAACGTTATCCAAGACGGCGACAACGTTGCCCTGGGCGAAATCTCGTCCGAGATTGATGCAGTGGCCGATGCGACTGAGGGGCGCATGGGTGACGGCGATTACGACGGTGACATCGATCTGGACGACCTGATCGTGCTGCAGGCATGTCGGACCCCGCCGGCCGGTCAAGTGGGGCTGCCCACTTGTCGTGTGTTCGATTTTGACGACGACGGCGACGTGGACTTTTTCGACCAGGCCAATTGGCAAAACATCTTCGGTACGCCCTGACCCATGCCCGTACACGGCACAACGCCTGATTCGACGACCCCACCGAGCCGGAGCCTCCCCTCGGGGTTCACCCTGGTGGAGCTTCTGGTGGTGGTGTCCATCCTGGCGCTGTTGGTGGCCATGCTGTTGCCCAGCCTGAGCGGCGCCCGCGACCAGGCCAAGGCTGCGGTGTGTGCCTCGGGCATCCGTCAAATCGCCCTGGCCAACACGATGTACGCCGGGGATCACCGTCAACGCTACTGCCCCGGCGCCGCGGACCTGGCCACCACCAACCTGCATCGCTGGCACGGCACGCGCGACCAGCCTGGCCAACCGTTTCGGGCTGCGGGTGGTCCGTTGGTGCCTTATCTTGGCAGTGAGCAGGGCATCCGGGTTTGCCCCAGCTTACGCATTGGCGGGTCCGACGCCGACCCCGCTCACTTCGAGCGCAACTGCGGCGGGTACGGTTACAATCAAGCGTTTCTGGGCCGAGTCCTGGACCCGGTGGGATTCGGGTTCTTCAAGCTCGTCACTGACCGTCTGGGGGCGATGGCCGATCGCGTTCGCCGACCGGGCCAAACCGTCATGTTCGCCGACGCGGCTTTTGCCGGCGCCAAACTGATCGAATACAGCTTTGCCGAGCCGCGGCGGTTTCCCCAGTTCGGCGGCCGTCCCGACCCCTCGATTCACTTTCGGCACCGGGGCGGCGCCAACGTGGCCTGGTGCGATGGGCACGTCGATCGCCGGAAGCGAACGTTTACGTGGAAGAGCGGGTTCTACCCGACCGATCCCGATCGGCTGGGCATCGGTTGGTTTGGACGGTTGGACGATAACAGCCTGTTTGATCTGGATTAGCCAGCGCCGGGTTTATGCATTACGGCAAAGGGACCGGCGGGGTCGATGCCGCAGCGGTGGCATCCTTGGCGCTGGGGGCCCGGAGTTTTTCGATCGCCTGAAGGATCGTTGGATCTCCCGGTTTCTGCTCCAGGTAAGCCTCCAGCACTTCGATGGCGTCGTCTTGCTGATTCAAGCTCAATGAAAACTGAACAAATTGCTGAATCAATTCGGGAGGCGTGTCGGGTTGGGTGGCTTCAATGCCGTTGGCCGTGGCCTTCCGCATTTCATGCGTTTTGATGATGCGATCGATTCTGGAGGATTCCATGAGGCTGTGGACATAGTCGGTATAGGCTGACGCGGTGGTCGGACTCTTGTTCATCAGTCCACGCAGTATTTCTTGCAGGGCCTTGTGTCGATAACTCACCAGCATGAGCAATTGAAGGTCGCCGGGGTTGTCATTCAGCCGGCCTTGAAGCTGACGCAGGGCCGCCTTGCTCGCATCGACCGCTTCGGTATAGCGATTGGCTTTCTGAAGGGCTTCGGCCAGGACGGTGTAGGCGTCCACATCGGTTGGGTCCAACTTGGCCGCTTTGCGGGCGAAATCTACCGCTTCGTTGCGCTGCCCTCGCTTGATGCAATTGCGGGACCAGCCCACGTAGATGGAGGGTTCGTCGGGGGCAAGCTTGGCCGCCCGGCGATACTTGCCTTCGGCCTGGACGTAGTATCTTCCGGCATAGTGCATATCGCCCAGAATCTTGATGGCTTCCCAATCGACCGATCCCTCGGGCGAGCGCACATATTTGGAAACCTGGGAAAACGCGTCGCGCGACCGGCCGATCAGGCGGTTCATGCGCCCCGTGATGTACTCCGCTTTGCGGTTTGTGGGGTCGAAGCGAAAGGCTTCCTGGGTGTAAAAATCCGCCTTGGCCAGCATGTCCTTGCTGCCAATCGAGTCCTTCTCGACTTCCCGGATGGCCTCCAACGCCATCCGTAAGGCCTCGTCCAGGTTGGCGGCCGGCGGGTAGGTCGTCTCGGTTTCCTCTCCGGACGCTACCGACCCGGGCGCACCCGAGCCTGGAACCGCCCCGCCATTCTCGGGAGAAGCCGTCTGAGCCGGGCTTGTGCGTACCGCCAGACCCAGCAGCACGACCCACATCACGTTTTGGACCCCACGGAGTTGCAAACCAATCCACCTCATTCATCCCTACGCTCCCTCATGAAGGACGGTTCGCGCAGGGTAGGCCTGTTTGTTTATCGGGACGTCAAGACGGATTGTCCAGTTTCAGGGGGTGGGTTTGGCCCAGGAGGGGGGCTGGAGGGTCGTCGGGCGACATTGCCGGCCCGGCGGGCAGTTCCTTAGCCCTCGACGGAGAGGCTGCCGGGCTCCGATGACGCGGGGACCAGGGCTTGGTCAGCCACGTCGGACTTGACCGAGACGACCTTCTCCATCAGCAGGACCCACGTCTCCCGCTCCATGTGCAGCAGTTTCAGGGCGGCGTCGATGGGCTCGGTGTCTCGGGTCAAACTGGCATCGACCAGTTTGCGGAAGATGAAACTGTAGATGGAGGCCATGCGGTCGCAAAGTTCCGGATTGACCTCGTGGCGCAGTCCGGTCTCCATTTCCGAGACGATGGCCTGGGCCCGGGACAGCTTCTCGTAGGTGCCCTCGAAGTCCTTGGCCAGCATGGCGTCCCGGCCCTGCCGGGCGTAGCGAATGGCCCCGTCGTAGAGCATCAGTTGCAACTGTTCGGGGCTGGCGGTCAGCACCGCATCACGCAGATAGGAATTGGGTCCAGGGCCGTTCATGCTGACGATATATCGGCCCCTGGCGGGGGTTGTTTTATCAAAATCATGGGGGATGACCCCGGATGACCCCATGACTAGGCGAAGGCCAGCGATTGCAACTGGGTCAGGGCGGATTGCTGGCCTTGCAGTAGTGCCAGGGCACCTTCCAGCGAGGCGAACTGTCGTTCCAGACGGGTCCGCTTGGCGTCCAGCAGCACTTGAAAGTTGTCTATCCGGTCGTTGAGGATATCTTCTTGGCCCTCCAGGGCTGAATCTTTATTGGCGATCAGCCCGTCGACGCCCCGGGTCAAATCGTCCAGCACTTCGTCGAAGACGGCGCCGAATCCAGTTTCCTCAGCCGTGAAAAGCTGCTCCACCGAATCGGGGTCTTCTTGATACACCTCCCGGAAGCGTTCCTCATCAAGTTCCAGGCGACCCCCTGCTGCGAGGGTGATGCCGACCCCGGCCAGGCGAGAAAGATTGTTGGAGGTATTCTCGAATGGGCGGGTGACCGATCGGAATAGCCGGTTCTCGATTTGGGTCACCGTCGAGTCGCCGAACAATATCCCCCGTTCAAAGGTTTCGGAGTCGAAGGAGGTGAGTTCGCCGATGCGGTCGATCACGTCGTTGTAGGAAGTGACGAACGCGTTCAGGTCTTCGACGATGGCGTCGACGTCCTGGGAGATGGACAGCTCGACCGGCTTATCGCTGGTTCCCACCAGATCGATGCTGACGCCTTCCAGCACGTCATCGAGGGTGTTGGACGACGAACGCAGGACCAACCCCGGCGCGCCGGGGGTCGAATCGGCCCCTCCGAAGAAGACCACGGCGTCCCGCGCTTGGGCCAGGGTGCTCATGGACAACCCGGTCTGGCCCGGGTCGAAGATCAACTGACCCTTCGTGCCGCTGATTTGAGAGTTGACCACCAGGCGGAACGGGGCGGTGGAGGATCCATCGTTGAGCACGGCCGCCGAAAAATCTCCGCCGGCTGAGTCGATCTTGTTGACCACGTCCTGCAAGGTGTCATCAGCCTCGATCTGAATCCGAAACTCGAACGAGCCGTCGATGCTGGTTTCACCGGCGGCAGCCTCTCCGGCGATCCTGAGGTCTCTGGCGGCGAATCCGTCCTGGTCGGTGATGGTCAAGGCCTCGGTGCCCCCGGCTGAGTCGGTCACCAGGATTCCGTCGCCGGTGGCATTGATCGAGGCCTGCAAGGTACCGCCCGCAGCGTTAATCAGTTGAATGACGTCGCCCACGGTTTTCTGGTTGTCGGCGATGGTGACGGTGTGGATGACTCCGTTCGAGTCGGTCATGCGGATTTGGCCGGTGCGCACGCCGCGGCCTCCGTTTAGCTCGGCAAGCAGGGTCTGCTCGGCGATGTATTGGCGTTGCAGGTTGCCGCCCTCGGCACGTCCCTCGGCGAAGCTGCCCGCCAAACCCATGTCTTGGGCCAATGTCCCGCTGACGTCCTGAACGACCAGGCTGGACCCGGCCACGTTGGACGTGTCGTCAATGGCGATACCGTTGCCGGCCGTGTTGATGCGGGCCTGAACCTCCAGGCCTGCCGCGTTGATCGTGTCGAGGATGCCCTGCACGGTTTCAATGCCCGTCAAGTCGACGTCCGCCGACCGCCCGGCCCCGTCGATGATGCGAATGATCCCAGTGCCAAGACCCGTCCCTCCGTTGAGCGTCCGAGTCAGAACCGAGTTCAACCCGGCGATCAGCGAACCTCCCGCACCCGCCGGGGCCACGCCCCCCTCGTAGCGGCCCAGCAGACCCAGGTCTTGGGCGGCCGTGGACCCGTCGGCGGCCAGCACGTCGAACCCGCGGGGGACGCCCACCGAGCTGAGCACGATGCCGTTGCCGTTGGCGGAAAAACCGGCCAGGATGCCGCCGGCGTTGTATTGCCCGGTTGTGGCGTCGTAGGCGAACTCGATGGCCCGCATCACGTCGCCGACCGTGTCTACCCGGTGGATGCCGGTGCCGACGATGGACCCTTCGGTCGATTCGGTGGCGATGCCCAGGTCGCGGGCCCCGAACCCGCTGACGTCTTCGATCTTCAAGGCGGGGGCCGCCTCCTCGGCTCCGGCGACGACCTCCGGCACGACGGCGTTATCGACGATTTGCAGGGCGTGTTTGCGGCTGGAGTTGAAGTACGTGACATCGAGGTCCAGCCCGGCGGCCGCCGTCTGTTGCTCGATGGCAGTGACCACGTCTCCCAGGGTGGGCGTGGCCCCCGGCGCGCCCGAGTCGATGGCAGACAGGTCCACGTCCACACTTTGACCCAGGCGGTCGGTGATGCGAATCACGCCCAGGCGGGCGCTGTTGCCGCCGTTGAGCACTTCCAGTCGCGTGTTGGCGTCGATGGTCCCGCTAAGGGATATTTCGTAGCGGGCGCCGTCGTCGCGCTGCACGATCAAGTCGGATCCGGACGGGGCACGCCCGAACCCCATTCCGTCGTTGAGGGCCGATAGCAGCGTCGTGTCGACCAGGTTGACAATATCCGTGCCCACGATTCGGCCTGTGGTGGAAGTGCCGGCAATGCCCAGGTCGCGTGCCATCTGACCGCCGGTCAAGTCGCTAACCGTCAGCGAGCCCGTTGCGGTGGCGTTCAAGTCCTCCAGGATGATGGAGTCGCCCTGCACCGAGGCCCGGACGTTGATGGTCGTCTCGGCATTGATGGCGTCGATGACGTCCTGGACCGTCAGGGTTGCGGTCAGGTTCAAATCGGCCGAAACGCCGGCCCGATCGGTGATCCGGATAGTCCCGCGGCGCACGCCCGCCCCACCGTTGAGAGACTCGAGATCGGTGGGGGGGTTCAACAAGCCCTGGCCCGATTCGAGGGTCAGCAGGCCGGCCCCCAAGGGTGTGGTGTCGGCATCGGCAAATCCGCGGCTGATTAACTCGTGACTGGCCACCAGCGAGTGGACTTGGAACCCGAACGTACCCAATGTGGCCTTGGCACCGGCCGTGGCGGTCAGGACGTTCGTGTCGCTGCTGTTGGCCCGGAACACGTCAAAGAACGAACGCTGATCGAAGTTGGCGATGGCGCTCTTGAGGCTCAACAACCGGGAAGACAGGTCGGCAAAGGCGGTGCGTTCAGCCTGCACAGCCCCGACCCTCTGCTGCAAGAGGGTGACCGGCCTGGCTTCAACGGCCATCAACTGCGAAATCAATTCCGCCGTGGGCAGACCTGAAACGAGCCCCGTGCTGCTGGAGATACCACTCATACGACCACCTCACCCGGGGGTGGGGATTGGCCGATCGACGGTTTCGGCGCACATCACCCCTTGGTTAGGTTATCGGCTGGTTGAACCGGAAGGCTGTAGATTGGACGCGGGCGGGGATACGGCCCGCGAGGCGCACGCCGCTGCGGTTTATCGGACCGCTAGCCTCCCAGCAGCGACAGCACCGCTTGGGGCACGCTGTTGGCGATCTGAAGCGTGGTCTGGGTGCTTTGCACCAGGATCTGGGCCCGCGTCAGGGCGGCCACTTCCACGGCGATGTCGGCATCTCGAATGACCGACTCGGAGGAGGAGACGTTTTCCAGGGCGATCTGCTGGCTGTTGATGTTGGTTTGGAGCTGGTTCTTCTGGATGCTGCCAAGCCGGCCCCGCAAGGTGGACACCTGGGTGATGGCTGCCGATACGATCTTTTCCGCCTCGATGAACTTGCCGTCGGCGACGGCGTTGGCTGCCCCAGTGCGAATGGAGTTCAAGAAGCCCTCCACCGAGTTGCCCAGATTGCCGGTGGAAACCGACGGAATCCCCGTATGCACTTGGCCGTTGACGTTGACATCTTGGCCTATCTGGTAAATCGATCCGCCGCCGGTGACCTGGAAGGTGGACGTTGAGGCCGAGGTGCCGAAGCCTGAGGTCAGGAAGAACTCGGCATCGAGGCTGCTGGTGCGCGTGTTAACCTTCAACCCGGCGACCTGGGCTTTTTGCCCGTTGACCAGCACGCCGGCGTCGACTCCGTTGTCGGTGATGGTCTGGCCGGCGTTGGCCTGAATGAAGTTTCCGCTCAGCGCCTTGACGCTGACGAACTGCTCCGATCCGTATTGCGTGCTGGAAAGCATCAACGTGCTGGCGCTGACGATGGCGGAAACACCCGTCACGTCCTTGATGGAGTTGATGGCTGTTTGGATGTCCGCGGTCGTGGCCCCGGAGGCAAAGCTCAGGATTTCGCTGCCCAGGTTGCCGCGCAGTTCGATGCTCGCGGCGCTGGTCGAGGCGCCGGTAAAGGACAGCAGGGCGGTCTCTGCGGATTGGGTCACCTGCACGACCACGTTTCGCGTGGTGCCCGGCGGCAGCCGCACCGCAAACAACTGCACCGAGGCCAGGTTGGTCGTGCTCACCGAACTGACCAGGTAGCCCTGGTCGCCGTTGATGAGCTTCTTGCCGGCAAACTGTGTCGTGTTGGCGATGCGGTCAATGCTGGATAGCAGGGAGTCGATTTCCTGCTGGTTGGCTTGGGTTTCCTCGCGAGAGAGCCCGCCGGTATTGGCCGTGGACTGAATCAGGCCGCGAATATCCAGCAGCAGGGAGGAGACTTCGTTGAGGGCGCCCTCGGCCGTGGAAATAATGTTGATGGCCCGGGAGGAGTTGTTGATGGCCTGCTCGATGCCGCGAATCTCTTTGCGCAGTCGCTCGGAGATAATCAGACCGGCTGGGTCGTCTTTGCCCCGGTTGATACGCAGGCCCGTGGCCAGGCGTTCCAATCGCAGGTTGAGATCGAGTTGATTGCGCCCCAGACGGCCCTGGGCCACCATAGAAGGGATGTTGGTGTTGATCCGGCTCATTACATCCTCCCTGATGAGGTGAACGCGGGCGATGGTCGCTGCGTTCGATCGACACAACCTTGTGTCGAAGTTCCAGCCGGCCTGCCCGGCGGGCACGGTGCCCGGTTAGGGCGAAGGCCTGTGACAAGTGGCGACCTGGTGCTAGGAGCCTCCCTGCTTCGAGGAGGTGTCGCTCAATGCCACAGCGCGCATTTCGACAGCCTGTTATCGGGGCTTTAATAAAATCACATTCGGCCGGTCGCAGGGAGAGGTTATCGGGCGTGTCTAGGCCCTGGGGCGCGCTGACGGGGGGTCAAGAAAAAGGCCCGACGGTGGACTAGACCGTCGGGCCTGGAATGGATTTCAAGTCCTCGAGGGGGCCTACCCCAATAGTGAGAGCACGTTTTGAGGCGAGGCGTTGGCCAGTTGCAAGGTGGCCGTCGAGGCCTGCACCAGGATCTGGGCTCGGGTCAAGCTGCTGGTCTCCACCGCGAAGTCGGCGTCGCGGATGGCGCTTTCGGCCGCCGCGGTGTTCTCGAAGGCGATTTGCAGGGCGTTCACGGTGGTGTTCAGCGTGTCTTTTTGGAACGCACCGATTCGTCCTCGCAAGGAGGAGACATCCGAAGAGGCCTGGCGAATGATCCGCTGGGCCGAGGCGAAATTGCCCGCGGACAGGTCGTTGGTTTGCCCGCTGCCCAGGCTGGACAGGAACCCGGTGACGCCGTTGCCCAGCGAGCCGGTGCTGACCGAGGCCAGACCGATGGACTCCTGCCCGACCAGGCCGACCGTCGGCGAGATGGCAAACACGGCACCGCCCCCGGTCACTTCGAACGTCGCCGTCGTGCCGGAAGAGGGAAGCATTCGAGCAAAAGCGGTCGCCATGGTGAACTTCGCCGATAGCGACCCGGAGTTGGTATTGACCTCCAGCCCCCGGACGTTGGCCTGGGCACCGTTAACGATCACCGTGCCGTCCACACCCGTGTCATTGGACTTGTTGGTGGTGAAGGTGCCGTTGAGTGCCTGCACCGAGACCATGGCATCACTGCCGAAGCTGGAGCTGGTAAAGACGATGTTGCTCCCGCTGACCGCCGCCGAAACGCCGGTCAATTGCGTCGATGCGTTGACGGCTGTCTGCATCTGGGTCAACGTCGTGCCCGAGGCAAAGCTGAGCACCTCGGTGCCGAAGTTGCCCTGGACTTGCAGGGTCAAGACTCCGCTGGTGGCTCCACCGGTGGCCGGACCGGCACCACTGATGAAAGCGAACTCCGAGGCTGCCTGCACCGTGACGGTCACGGATCGGCTGGCTCCCTCCGGGATCTTCGCGGAGTTGATCTGAATGGCGCTGAGCCGCTGGCCGGTCACCGTGTTGGTCGACAGGGTAAAATCGAACCCGCCGTTGAGCAGCTTGGTGCCGGCAAACTCGGTCGTGCCTGCGATCCGGTTGATCGACGACAGGATGGCATCGATCTGGAGCTGATTGGCGTCCAGCTCCGCCGCGCTCAGGCCGGCCTTGTTGGCGCTGCGGTCCACGAGGTCTTCCAGCTCTAACAAGAGCCGATTGACTTCGTCCAAACCCGCTTCGGCAATGCCGATCACGTTGTTGGCCCGGTTGGCGTTGTCGATGGCGGCGGTAATGGCCACCTTCGACGCTCGCAACCCTTCGGAGGCGATCAGCCCTGCCGGGTCGTCCTTACCGCTGTTGATCCGCAGACCGGTGCTCAGCCGCTGTAGCGACTCGTTGAGCGAACGGGTGTTCTTGTTCAGGACGCGGGTGGCCAGCAGTGACTGAATGTTGGTGTTGATTCTGCTCATAAATCTCGTGCCTCCCAACGCGTCGCGAAACGGCCGTTCTCGATGCGGCGAGCCGACTCAGCTCGCTGCCGGACGAATGGCGTGATCGTTTCGGACGGTGCCGCCTTTTGAGTGCGCTCCCTGGCGGCGGGCTCGTGTCACCAAGATGTCCAATCAACCCGGCCGCTTGAAAGACCCCTGGGTTTCGTCGGGCTCTTTCAAGGTCTGACCGGTACCCAGGACGCGCCCTACGCGGTAGCGTCCTGCCCCCGGCGAGTTATCGTCAAAGTCGCGGTCCAGGGCCTGACCGACGGTGACTTCGACTTAGCGGATGGGGAAGGAAAATTCCGTCTTCCGCAATGCTCGCATCGACGGTGGGATAGGTCCGCTTTAAGTGTTTTGGACCGTATAAGAGGCCCGAAATGGTGGCCCCGATTGGTGGCTCAGTACCGATAAACCGCGGCCCCATCTTCGGCCCATCGGGCGGGGCGCTGTTATTGGACAAGAGGCTGTGAGGGTCTGGATACAAGGCCCGATTTTTTTTTCATTTCGGGACGCAAACGGCACCGGGAAAGTCGAAAACCGAAAGTTGAAAATCGAAAAGGCAAGGCTAGAACGCAAGACGCGCCCGATTCGGTAGCGTCCAACCACGCCGTGAAACTTCGTGGGCTGGTCAAGGGCTGGACCCAGCCGTTATGGTACCCTTGAGCCGTTTTTGGGAGTCTGCGGAATGGTCCAGCCGACGAAATGGAGGGTGGTGGCAGCCTGCCTGCCGTTGCTGGGGGCCCTGGTGGGATGCCCCGCACCGGACTCGTCCAAGTCCGATACCGCGGAATCTGAATCCACCGGTTGGAAACCGGTGCCACAGAACCCCCTGGCCGGCGCCCCGGGAGATTGGGCGGGGTTGGCGGCCTGGGCGACGCCAAGGCTGTCTCAACCGCTGCCCGGCACGCCGGTACCCGAACCGGTGGCACCGCAAAACCGATGGCCGGTGATCCGGCTGGACCAACGGCTTGGTCAGGCCACCGTTCGCGGTGCCTGGCAGCCCAGCCCCGCCGGGAGCGAGGCGGTGGCGACGCTGGGCCCCTTTCGCAGCGATCGGCCTGGCGCCGGTTTCGAGGTCCAGGCCCAGCCCGGCGGTTTCGAGCCCGGCATCAACCTGGTCGCCAAGGGTCTGGCCATCCCGGCGGATCAGGTGGGCAGCATCGTCATCGAGCTGCACCAGCCGTTCGGGCGGCATTTCGATCTGCGCTGGTCGCGGGCGGGGCGCATCCGCGTGCCTTTGCCCGATAACACTCGGTTCTGGACCCTAAGCATCGCCACGGCAGGGCTTGCGGAGTGGACCGGGAGCATCCGCCAAATAGCCATCAAGACCGACGGCATCGGCTCTGCCCCGATCGAGATTCGCTCGATTCGATTCCTGGCGCAGGCCGACTCGTTCCCCAAGGCGGTCGGCGCCCGGCGCGTGGCCCTGGACCGCTGGACTCGCGACGCCCTCTACATGCATGCCCCGGCTGAGGTGGTGTTCCACGCGGTGACCTTGCCGCCCGATGCCAAGTTCCAGACGGGGGTCGGCGCCGTGACCGGCGGAAAGTCGAAAGTCGAAACTCGAAAGTCGAAAAGCCAAAGCGGCGCGGAGGCTGGAGCATCGTTGGATCTTGAGGTGTTGGTGCAGGAGTCCGGCACCCAAACGTCCGTGTTCAAGCGGAGTCTGGCCGACGCATCATCGTGGACCGAGGTGGAGTGCTCCTTGAAGCCCTGGGCCGGTAAAACCGTGTCCATCGTTCTACGGGCCGATACGTCGGACGCCCAAACTGTGGCATGCTGGGGCAACCCGGTCATCTACCAGCCGCAGCAGAACCCGCCTTGCGTCATCGTCTATCTGATAGACGCCTTGGCGGCCGAACACATCGATCTGTACGGGTACGCCCGCCCGACCATGCCCCGGCTCAAGGGGCTGGCTTCTCGGGGCGTGTGGTTTGCCAATATGTTTGCCAACTCGCCCCGCACGGTGGAATCGATCCCGGACCTGATGCTGTCGCTGCCCACCTGGCGGCACGGCGTCTACCACCCCTCAGCCACGGCCGCCGATAAGCTGGTCACGCTGGCGGAGGTGTTGGGACAGGCCGGCTTTGCCACCGTGTCATTCTGCACCAACGTCAATGCCGGGCCTCGGCAGAACATCGACCAGGGGTTCGGTCACTTCGTCGATCGCATTGCCTATTGGTGGTCCGGAAACGTCGACCGCACAGTGCCCATCGACGATGCCCTGGCCTGGCTTGCCACTCACCGAGATCGTCCCACTTTCCTGTACATTCACACGGCTGAGCCCCACGCCCCCTACACACCGTTGAAGGGCTTTGCGGGCCGATTTGACCCCGATTACGAAGGTACGGTCGACGGCACTTATGACCGCGAAACCGGCTACCGGACCGCCGCAACTCGGCGGGATATCGGGCACGTCGTAGCCCTTTACGACGAGGAGGTCGCCTACGCCGACCATCGCTTGGGGCTCTTTGCCGACGCCCTGGGCCGGGCCGACCTGCTGGATCGGGTGCTGATGTTCGTCACGGCTGACCACGGCGAGCAATTCCTTCAGCATGGGTCTTGGGAGCACGGCGCCGATTTGCACAATGAGTTGACCCGGATACCCCTGGTGGCATTCGGACCGGGCGTAAGTCAG
>JBHHVM010000052.1:0-12394 GCA_046754265.1 Phycisphaerae bacterium | reverse complement strand
GTTGAGTTCGAGTTTCGAGTAGCGAGTTTCGAGTTAAGGCGGTCCGGCATCAGGCCCGATTGCTGACCGCCGGTTGCACCCCTCCAGCCGGGAACCTATCATTCCCGGCACTATGTCTAAACACGTTTACATCCAGGATTTGTGCGACCATGTGGACCAACCCGTCACGTTGCGGGGCTGGGTTTTCAAGACGCGGTTCTCCGGAAAAATCGGATTTGTCATCGTTCGAGACGGCACCGGTTTGTGCCAGTGCGTGGTCGAAAAAGCCGAGCAGGATGACGCCTTTGCATCGGCCAAAGAGCTGACCCAAGAGTCAGCCGTGGAGATTCGCGGCACGGTCCACGCCGACGAGCGTGCGGTGGGGGGGCACGAGCTGAAGGTCGACGCGGTCCAATCCGTACACCACGCCGTCGATTATCCAATCACGCCCAAGCCGCACGGCATCGACTTCCTGATGAAGCACCGGCACTTGTGGTTTCGGTCCCAGCGGCAGCACGCCATTCTGCGCATCCGGGCGACCCTGGTGGACGCCATTCGGCGCTACTACAACGACAACGGCTACGTGCTGATCGACACGCCCATCTTTAACGGGGCGGCCGGCGAGGGGACCTCCACCCTGTTTTCGGTGGATTATTTCGGCGAGCCCGCCTTCCTGGCCCAGACCGGGCAGTTGCACGTCGAAGCCGCGTGCATGGCCCACGGTCGCGTGTATTGTTTTGGGCCGACCTTCCGGGCGGAAAAATCCAAGACCCGCCGACACCTCACCGAGTTCTGGATGGTCGAGCCGGAGATCGCCTTCGCCTACCTCGATGACGTGATCGCCGTGGCCGAGGACTTCATCGTCAGCATCGTGCAGCGCGTGCTGGCCGATCACCGGGCGGACTTGGAATTGCTGGGCCGAGACTTGTCTGCCCTCGAAGCCATCCAAAAGCCATTCTGTCGGTTGCGCTACGATGAAGTCGTCGATATCCTGCACGGCCCCCAGGCCAAGGAACTGTTAGAGAAGGACCTGGTGGACGTGCAGGCTGCCATCGATGAACTGGCTGGCAAGATCGACGAACTCGAAGCCCAATCCAAGACCGCCAAGAAAAAATGGCAACAGGAAAAGGCCGCCCAACAGGCCACCGAAGCCCGGATGCAACGGGCGGAACTTCAAGAGCAGGTAGCCAACGTTCCTCAACACATGAAACTGGCCGCCAACTTCGAGTGGGGCTCGGACCTGGGCGGCTCGGACGAGACCATCATCTCGCGGCTGCACGATCGCCCGGTCTTCGTCACTCACTATCCCAAGCAGGTCAAAGCCTTCTACATGCGGGTGGATCGTGACAACGACAAGCTGGTCGAGAATTTCGACCTGTTAGCCCCCGAAGGGTTCGGCGAGATCATCGGAGGCTCCGCCCGCGAGGAGGACTATGACATTCTGATGTCACGGATCGCCGAGCACGACCTGCCGACCGATCCCTACGAGTGGTATCTGGATCTGCGGCGCTACGGCAGCGTGCCGCACGGCGGCTTCGGCCTGGGCGTCGAGCGCACCTTGGCCTGGATATGCGACCTCAAACACATCCGCGAGACCATTCCTTTTCCCAGGATGATCGGCAAGATTTATCCCTAGCCCACGGCGTTTTGCCCGTTTTGTGCCTCATCCGAGCCGCGGCCGTGACGGAGCGGGAAGCGGCTCCCGTCGACCGGCAGAACCGGCTGGCCGTTCCCCGCGCGAAGAGTTTCGAGCGCTTTGAACCGGTCAGCGACAGCCCCGCCACCGTCTGGCACGGTGCAGCACGAGCCCGACCATCCCCATCGACAGCAACAGGCCGGTCGCGGGTTCCGGCAGGCCGCTGCTCGGCCGGCGCAGGGCCACGTTATCGATCATCACCGCACTGCCGAGGTTCTTTCGCTTGGCGTTATTGAGGATCTCAACCCGAGCGATGTTGGCTGTATCAGACCGCAACGCGAAGAAGGACTCGAAGTTCTGCCGTCTGGGGCGTTTCTCCCAGGGCTGCGTCTGAACCGTGTGTTGACTCAACAAGGCCCCGTTTTCGTCGAAGGCCGAGACGGTCACGGTCCGATTGCGCCCCCGGCCCCCCACGCCCACGAACGCCCCGACGCTGACCACCGGCTGGTCGAAGAAAATCGTCAGCGGAGCCGTCGGGTCGTTGTTGGCGAATTTGACCAGGATCGGATCGGCGTCGGGTAAAAGCGAACCGTCGTATCCAGTCAGGTCACCGATGGGGCGGTCGCCCTCATTGAAGATGCCGGAATTGGTCCGGCGAAATGTGCCGCTGGTGTTCGAGAAGGACACGCCGTCGGTGCCGGCGTATTGGTCGGTCACCACGCTGCCGACGGACAAATTGTTGAAAGTGACCAGGGACGTTGTCGGGCCGAGAAAAGTGTTGTAGGCCCCGGCCAGTTCCGTCATATCGGCATACGGGCTTCCGCCCCCGGTCTCGTCGAACCAGACCGGGATGGCCGAACACACATCCGCCCGGCCGATGATTGCGGCCGTCAACACCAGGATAGTGACTGTCTTTAGTCGAGTGTCTGTCTGTGACATGGATTCCCTCCGGTGCGCCTAGGCCGGACCAATCCGGTCAACGGTCACCGTCGGCCCAACGGCGGCTGCACACACCATTGATTTACGATTCAGACGGAGTGGGGGGAAAGGAGTGCGTGATGCCCATAACCGGTCAACGTGCGCCCGAGGTCCAAGAGCCTGGGTTTGCGGGTTATGGGATTACGACGTGGCGTTATTCTTCAGTGGCGTTATCGGCGGCGGGCTTGCCCGGCGCCATGCCGAGGCGTCGCCCAAAGGCTGCACCGGCCGCATAGGTGGTCCAGGCCAGCAGGATGGCCGTCACCGCTGAGAGGACCGCCAGGGTGACAGCTACGGTCATTGTCTCTCCGCCGGTCAAGTTGAACGGCTCATCCCCGTTTCCGGTCATCTGTTCGATCAGGCGGAAAATATCGTCCGACCGAACAGCCGCATAGTCGGGGCCGTCGTGACCGCCTCTGCCCAGCAACGTGGCCACGCGCGTCACCATGACCGAACCCATCTCAAAGTAGTCGCCGATCAGATTGATCAGCGGGGCCAACCCCAGGATCAACGCCGGGCCCGCCAAGAGCGCGTGGCCCCGTCGCCCACAGCGCTGCAGCAGGGGCACACCCACAAACACCGTCAACAGGAACGGGGCGAAATCCGTGGCCAGGTAGATGAAGTCGGACCCCCGGGTGTCAAAACCGCTCAATCTGCCGGCATAGTCACCGCCCGAAACGATGAATGGAAAGACCTTTTGGAGCACGCCTGCGCCGTAGATGGGCGAAAGTTGCAGCTCGCTGACCTGCCCCCCGGTCAACACGCAGCCAGCCACGTGCAGCAACTCGTGGATGGGCACGTAACAGAACCAGCTTACCGTAGCCGCGATCAACACCAAGCCCGCGGCGCGCCACGGCCGACCGGCCGTGATGATCTGCCGCTCCAACAGATTGGCCAGGTCGTCGATGGGCTGTAGGAAGAATCGTTTCAATATTCTTGCTTCAGGCGGTTGGCAGCCGCGCTGAACTCCTCGGCCGGGATGGGGCGGGGAGGTTTACGCCCGATGACCAGGATCACCAGCAACAGCAACACCAGACCCAGCCCGATTCCCATCCACCACGGATAGCCGTAGACGTTGCACAGCACGTTTCCCGACCCAACGCTGACCGCCGCCGCCAGCAGGGCATACGGCATCTGCGTCCAAACGTGTTGCTCCAAACTGCATGACGAGGCGATGGAGCTCAGCACGGTCGTGTCGCTAATCGGCGAGCAATGATCGCCGAAGATGGACCCCGCCAGGACAGCCCCCACAGCCGAGTTGAATAGCGGCATGGCCTGTGCCATCTGGTCGGCGGGCAACTCGGCGCACAATTTGGCTGCCACCTCCACAACCACCGGGCACAGAATGGCCATCGTGCCCCAACTCGTCCCGGTGGCAAACGAGACCAGGCACGAGGCCGCGAAGACTGCCATGGGTAAGTAGACCGGGCTGAATTGGGCATGGCGCAGCCTGTCCGCCACAACCTGGCCCAGTTGCAGGTCCTTGGTGGCGCCCGAAAGCGACCAGGCCAAGATCAAAATGACGATCGCGGGAAACATACGGGCCATCCCCTCCAGCCCGGCGTCCATTGCGTTTTTGGTGGACAGTTTCTTTCCCGCCACACTCATCAACACGGCCAAGGTCATGCCCGCCAGGGCCCCGTACAGAATCGATCCGTATGCATCCGCCTCCGTGAGCAGATAGGGCAGCGTCCCCCAAGATAGCGTCAACTCCTCGGGAAAACCTCGCCAGCCGGTGTAACCCAGAATGGCCACGGTAATCCCCACCATCAGGCCCACCGGCAGCAGCGCGAACCAGCCGCTGGATTGGGGCACATCATCGGTTTCCGGCAAATCCGTTTCGGCAAACGTATGGGCAGCCTTGCGCTCAGCCACGCGCATGGCCCCGAAATCTCTGCGCGTCAACGCGATCATCAAGACCATGCCCAACGCCAAAATGGCATAGAACCGGTAACCGATGCTGGCGATGAACGCCGAATAACCGTTGACGCCTTCCAGAAACGTCGGGACACCCTCAGCCGAGGCCCGGAGCGTGTCCAGCCCGGTGTCGATGTAACCGATCTCAGCCCCGATCCAGGTGCCGATCGGGGCCAGCGACGCCACCGGGGCAGCCGTCGAGTCCACGATGTAAGCCAGCTTGGCCCGACTGATACGCAGGCGGTCGAACAACGGCCGAAGCGTCGGGCCCAGGATCATGGTGTTGGCATAATCGTCGAAAAAGACCGCGTGCCCACCCAGCCACCCCACGAATTGGCCACGCCGGGCATTGCTGGCCCAACGCGACAACAGGTTGACGATCGATCGCGTGCCGCCGTTGGCACCCATCACGCCCACCATGGCCCCGATCATCAAGGTGAACAACATGATCTGAATGTGATCGGTGTCGGCGATGCTGCCGGTCACGTACCCTTCGACCGCCACGCGGACGCCGCGCAACGCCAGGTGAGTCTCGGCGAAGGCGGCATCACTCCCCCCGCATGGCAACAACATGTAGCTGGCCACGATGACTCCGGAAAAGAGGGCCGCCACCACCTGCCGGGTCCAAACAGCCAAGGCAATGGCGACAAGTGGAGGCACCAAGACCCATAGCCCGTAATAGGAAGCCGGTGACGAAGGCCGTGCCGCGATGCCGGCGTCGGCTGCTCCGGCGTTTGCCGGCGCCGTGGTCGTCTGGGCTGCGACCGAGCCCGTCATCATGAATATCAACCCGACGGCGGCCACAAGGACCGACACGTTGATGACGCAGCGCCGCACCGAAGCCACACGATATCCTGACAAAGTTCATCTCCTGACAAGTTCAGTCGATGGCCCGAGAATCCACAACATATTGAACGGCTGAGACGAATAGGTCCAATCCATCGACCTGTCGGTTTTCCCCGGCCGACCGCCGCGTCCACAATGGATGCTGCGTATAATCCACATGGCGCTCGGGATGCGGCATCAAGCCCAGCACGCGACCCGTGTCATCGACCAGTCCGGCAATGGCGTCCATGCTGCCGTTGGGATTCGCGGGGTAATCCGCCGGTTGACCCGATGCGTCCACGTATCGCAAGGCAACGTGCCCGCCATGCCGCAAGTTGGCCAAGGTTTGTTCCGAATCGACCACCACGCGCCCCTCGGCATGGGCGATGGGGGCTTCGATCATGGTCGCTCGTCTCAAAAAAGGGCACTGGTTGTTGACCACCGCCATGCGAATCCAGCGATCCTCGAATCGGCCGGACGAATTGGCCGCCAAGCTGACCTTACCTCGACCGAGCCGGCCGCCGGGAAGCAAGCCCATCTTCACCAAAACCTGAAAGCCGTTGCAGATGCCCAGGATGAGTTTGCCGTCATCGACGAACGCCCGCAAGGCCGGGGCCAGGCGTTGCTCGAGGTGGGCGGCGAGAATGGCGCCGGCTGCGATGTCGTCGCCATAGCTGAACCCACCCGGCAACGTCAGAATCTGGGCATCGTCCAACAGGCTGGGCGATTCCAGCAGGGCGTTGACGTGAACCGGTTGCGGCTCAGCCCCCGCCAGGCGCCAGGCGTGAAGCGTTTCGAGATCGCAGTTGACCCCCGCCCCCTGAAGCACGATGACCCCAGCGGGCCTAGCCATGGGCTGCCCCTCCCGGACCCGCATGCATGGGCCGTCGCCACGCCTCAGCCAGGCGGGTCACAGCCACGTCGAAGATTTCAGTGTCATCCATCGTCATTCGCAGGCGCGGCAACTCGGTGACCGTGCCGATCGCCGTCGCATCGGGCCATTCCACGTCGCCGGGCACCTCCAGCAGATAGCTCGTCAACCGCGGGCCAAACAGCATCTGAGAGGCTCCACCGTCCGCCGACTGCATTCGGCAATCCAAACCCAACTCACCCGCGATGCACATTTCAGCCATCGCCACCGCCAATCCACCGTCGGAGACATCATGGGCAGCGACCACTCGCCCCGAGGCGATGGCTCTTGCGACGGCCTGGTGTATGGCCTGGGCGGATGACAGTTGCCCGTCACCCGACCCCACCAGCACCAAACGGTGGCCGGGCTTTTTCAGATCCATGCTGATGCAGCGGCGCACGTCAGCCATCACGCTGATGGCACTGATCAGCAACGTCCCGGGAATGATCATCTTTTCGGGCAGGCCCAGACGCCGGGCGTCGGCCGGGTCCGGGCTGAACTGATTGTTGAGCGAATCCTTACCCGAAATGAACGGAAGCCCAAAGGCCGCCGCGGCATCGTGAGCGCCCTGACAGGCCCGGACCAGTTCGCCCAGGGCCTCGGCGTCGTCCACCCCGCCCCAGCAGAAGTTGTCCAGAATCGCGGTCCGGTCCGGGTCACCGCCCACGCAGATCACGTTGCGGAGGGCTTCGTCCACCGAGGCAATGGCCATTCGGTACGGATCAGCACCGCCAAGACACGGGGCCAGCCCGCACCCCAGGGCAATGCCTTTCCAACGATCCAACCGAGGGCGGACCACCGCAGCGTCGCCAGGCCCCGACCCCGGACCTGCCAGGGGCTTGATGACGCTGCCGCCCTGCACCTCATGATCGTACTGCCGGATGATCCACTCCTTCGAAGCCACGTTGCAGTCGGACAACTCAGCCAACAGGCTAGCCTCGAACGAGCCGTGTTCCTTGACCGCGATGCTCGGGCCTTTGCCGGATGGGCACGACCATCGCGCCTGCCGATGAGTTCGGGGCAATCCTTCGTGCAGGAATGTCATGTCCAGCCGTCCGACCGTCGTGCCCCGATAGCGCACCTGCAATAGGCCGTCGCCGGTGAACTCCCCGATGACAGCCGTCGTCACTTCGTGTTCGGCAAAGATGCGCGACAAGGCTTCCAACCGATCCGGGGGTACCGCCAGCACCATGCGTTCCTGAGCCTCGGATATCCAAATCTCGTCGTAGCGCAAGCCTGCGTATTTTAGCGGGACGTTGTCCAAATCGACCACAGCCCCCAACTCCGCCGCCATTTCGCCGACGGCGCTGCTCAAACCGCCCGCGCCGCAGTCGGTCACCGAATTGAACGGGCACCCACCCGGGCCATCGCCCGCCCGAAGCAGGGCATCAGCCACCTTTTTTTCTTCGATGGGGTTCCCGATCTGGACGGCGTGAGAAAACTCATCGGCGTGCGTATCGGAAAGCTCGGCCGACGAGAAGGTCGCCCCGTGAATCCCATCGCGCCCCGTTGCCCCACCGACCAGGACGATCTTGTCGCCCTTTTGGGGTTTCTTGGCGATGCGATCCCGCCGAATCAAGCCGGCACAGCCGCAAAAGACCAGCGGATTGGCCAGGTAGCGGTTGTCGAAACAGACCGCCCCGTTAACCGTGGGGATGCCCATGCGGTTCCCGTAGTCGCCCACGCCGCCGACCATCCCTTTGAGCACCCGTTGCGGGTGCAGCACGCCTTTGGGCAACCCCTCCTGCGGAAAGTCGGGCTGACCCACGCAAAAAACGTCGGTCGATGCCACCGGCTTGGCCCCCAGACCGCAGCCCAGGATGTCCCGTATACAACCGCCGATCCCGGTGGCTGCCCCCCCATAGGGTTCGATGGCCGACGGGTGATTGTGCGTTTCAACCTTAAAGGCCACGCCGTAGTCGTCGTCAAAGGCGATCACCCCGGCGTTGTCCTGGAAAACCGACAGACACCAGTCGCGATTCAAATCCCGCGTCGCTTTGGCGATGGTGCAGGCCAACAAATTGTCGTAGCGAATCTCGACCTCTTCAGGCCCGTCAAAACCGGCGCCTCGATAGGTGATGTCCGCCTTGAGCGTCTTGTGGACGCAGTGCTCCGACCAGGTTTGGGCCAGCGTTTCCAACTCCAGGTCGGTTGGCTCACGGCCCAGCGCCCGAAAGTGATCCCGGATGGCCGCCATCTCCTCAACCGACAAGAACAGGTGGGCCCGGCGGGACAAATCCGCCAACGCGCCGTCATCCAGGTTGCAGATGGCCACGGTGTTCAACTTGAAGGGCACCTGCGGGGCGACCGGCAAAGCCTCGGGTAGCGCATCGTTCTGACCGAATCCGGTCAGGTATGTCGATTGGATGCATTCATTGGCCAGTAGTCGCGTGGCCAGCAATTCCAGATCGGCCGCCGAGGTCGCCCCCTCGATCAGGTAACGGCGGGCGGTCCGGACCTCATGCACGCATCCCTCCCCAACCGCGCCGCCCGCGCCCAACAGTTCGTTCAAGGCGACCCGCGTGCTGAGCGCTTCGGGGTCCATCACGCCCGGCTGATACTGCACCTCGATGGCCGGTTCCGACGCCGGGCGCTCGCCCAAACCAGCCCCACAGCAAAACGTCTGAGTCACCGGGTCCGCCAACAGCGCCGTAGCCGCCCGTTGAACCTGTGAAGCTTCAAGCCTGCCCGACAGCAAATAGACCTTCTCGGTCGAAACCCGCCCGAGGTGGCCCAGACCCAGACGGCGGGCTTCCTCCAGCAGTTGCCGGCCCAACGCGTCAAAGTCGGCGCCGGCAGCTTTGACAATCACGTGCCAGTGGCTCGGGGCAGCGGTTTTTATTTCGGACATGGTCCAGCCGTGGGGCCCTTGTGGATGGCTCGCCCGGGTTCGTGCAATGCGTCAGCTACGGTACCATAGCGGCCAACCTTGCTTCGGGCCAGATGAAACCCACAACCTCCTACAACCCCCAGCCAACAACGCGCCCGCATGCTTGCCCCTGGCCGTCCTGGCTCTACAATTGCCTGACTCGCCAAAGGTACACGATTGGCGATTCGTTCACGAAAGAGGGCTGAATGCAGTTTGCCTCCGCGCTAAGCACCCGGTCGGACCCGCTGGCAGCCGTCGATGACCTGATCGAGCAGACCGGGGCCACGCTCGCCCCAGCCTCGGCAAACCTGCTGCTGCTGTTTTGCTCGGCCCACCACGAAGACCAATTGAATCAGGTGGTCACCCGATTGGGCGAGACCTTCGGACGGGCGGGGATTTTCGGCTGCACCGCCGAGGGCACCCTGGGCGCCGACCGCGAAGTTCAATCCACCTGCTCGATGTCCATGCTGGTCGGCTCCCTGCCCGGTGTGCGGTTGCACCCCTTCCACCTGGACCGGGACCGGATCGAAGCCCTGGACGACGCGGAATTACCGTCGCTGCTGGGCGTCGATACCGACAACCCCCCCCTGGTCCTGGTCTTCGGCGAGCCCTTCAGTTTTCCGATTGTGGACTTCCTAAAACGGACCAACCGCGACCTGCCCGGCGTGCCCATCATCGGCGGCATGGCCAGTGCCGCCGAACGCCCCGGTCAAAACCGCCTGATTCTCAACGGCCAGTTGTACGACGATGGACTGGTCGGCGTGACCTTGACCGGACCGTTCTCAGCCACCACGGTGGTATCGCAGGGGTGCAGGCCCATAGGCGAGCCCTTCGTGGTCACCCAAGGCCACCACAACGTGATCCAGGAGTTGGGCGGCAAGACAACCCTGGTCCGCCTGCGCGAAGTCTTCGCCGACCTGTCGCCCGATGACGTCCGCCTGGCCAAGCAGGCCCTATTCGTCGGGCGGGTCATGCACGAGTATCAGGAACGGTTTCAACGGGGTGACTTCCTGATTCAGAACATCATTGGACTCGACGCCGAAGAGGGCGCCCTGGCCCTGGCTGCCCCGGTGCAGGTGGGCTCGACCATCCAGTTTCACGTGCGCGATGCGGGCTGTGCCGACGACGACCTGCGCGAGCTGCTGGCCCGTGCCAAGCCCGCGTTCATCCATAGGCCTCCCGCCGGCGCCTTGTTGGTCAACTGCAACGGCCGGGGTCGCCGCATGTGGCCCTCCCAACAGGGACACGACGTGACCCTCATCCACGAAATCTACGGCGACATACCGGTGGCCGGGTTCTTCGCCGCCGGAGAAATCGGGCCGGTGGCCGGAAGAAACTTCGTCCACGGCTTTACCGCGTCCATCGTGCTGTTAGCCGAACAGAAAACGCAAGATCCCCAGGGTCTGCCCGAGAATATGTAGCGGCGTGCGCCTCGCACGCCGTTCGGATTCGCGGTCGCCAACATCACCGCTTCCCGCCCGTATCCGGGGCCGGCGTTTCCCATGGCGCCAACGGCCAAACCGGACCAGCCTAGCGCCGTCTCGCTAGGCCCGCCGTTTATCGCGGATCACCAATCCTATCGGCCCGCCTCGTGCGGTTGCATGGCCCCACTAGGCCCGCCGTTTACGGCGGGTTAGCAAACGTCCCTCGCCCCCTTTTCTTGTAGCCCGGTTTTACCGGGCTTATCAACTGCGCCCTTCTCCAGACCATGCCGACCGATCCACGTCGTGTGCCAGGTGACCAAACGGCTCGCACCAACCTCGTCGCTCACCAAACGCCGGCCACTATCGGTCAAAACTCAAAATACAAAAACGGCGCTTCATCCATAAACGTGGTCACCGCGCACAGCACGATCAGCCCGCAGGCGACGCCAAAGGCCGGGTGGCGGGGCTTGGGCAGTTGTTGCGAATTGGGCGCCAAAAAAGCGACCAGCGCCACCAGCGTCAGAAATGCCAGGCCATGGGCCCCGCCGGTCGTGCCGTAGAGCGCCGGCAGGTTCAATCCAAACGTGGTCGAATAGTAGGTCAGCGGCTCGAAACCGTGCAGGCCCGCCAGCCCGGCCAACACCTCCAACGCACCGCCCAGCGAGTCTGCCCGAAAGACCGCCCAGCCGATCATGACGCAGAAGAAGGTGACCGCCACGCCCACAGGTCGTGGCAAAGTCACCGGGCCCACTCGTTTCCAAGTGGCATAGACGATCAGCAACAACCCATGAAGCAGCCCCCAGGCCACGAAATTCCAGGCCGCCCCGTGCCACAGTCCCCCCAGAAACATGACCATTCCCAGGTTCCGCAGCGTCTTGACCATCGAACCGCGCGACCCGCCCAGCGGGATGAACAGATAATCCCGCAACCACTCCGAAAGCGTGATGTGCCAGCGCCGCCAGAACTCGGCGATGTTGCCCGCCTTGTACGGCGAGTCGAAATTCACCGGAAACGCAAACCCCAACATCCCGCCCAACCCCCGGGCCATGTCGCTATAGGCCGAGAAGTCGAAATAGAGTTGAAACGTATAGCAGACCGTTCCAGCCCACGCCGTGTAGAACGCCGGGGCCGATCCCCCGTCAAAAGCCAGCGCCACCACCGGCGACAGCGCATCGGCGATCCAGATTTTCTTGACCAGACCGACCACAAACAGCCACACGCCGTCCGAGATGCCGTCCAGTGACGCGGGCTGTCGCCCCAGATTGCGCAACTGGCCCTCAACAAAGTCGTAGCGGACGATAGGACCCGCCACGAGCTGGGGAAACATCGACACATAGGCCAGAAACGAAAGCAAATCGCCCGTCGGTTTGCACTTGCCGCGATAGATGTCGATCGAGTAACTCATCGACTGAAAAGTGTAGAAAGAGATGCCGATGGGCAGGACGACGTGCAGCATGGGCACGTTGGCTTCCAGACCCAACCCCCCCAGCAACTCGGCTAACGACTCGCTGAAAAAGTTGAAGTACTTGAAGAAACCCAGTGACGCCAGGTTGCCGGCGACCGAAAGGGCCAGGTAGCGCCTGCGGGCCTCGACGTTATCCGTCAAAGAGATGGCTCGGCCAACAAAATAGTCCAGCAGCGTGGTGGCCAACATCAGGACCACGAATCGGTAGTCCCACCAGCCGTAGAATATGTAGCTGCACACCGTCAGAAAACCCAGCCGCAAGCGCACCGACCTGAGCCCGTACCACCCAGCCAAAACGCAGGGCAGGAACACCAGCACGAAGATGTAGCTGGGAAAAATCATGAAGCCTCAAGGAGCCGGATCACCCGATCGAGAATCAGGTCGCAATTGC
>JBHHVM010000051.1:0-12497 GCA_046754265.1 Phycisphaerae bacterium | reverse complement strand
CAGCCCCAAAATGGTTCCCTTTGACCCGGACAACCCCAGGAACCCGGGTGAGGGTCCGACCGAACCCCGGCAGTTCGTCGCCTCGGCGGGACGGTTGGATCGAGAAGAAAACTCGGAGAACGAATTCACCGCGCCGGTCGAGCCCGACAGCAACATTGGCTACTACGACGGCTGGGTCGAGCACGATGACCTGGCTTCGTCCAAGTACCACGCCGCCGGCGACCAGCGGCTGGGCGAGATCACGTCGCCGTTTTCGCCGACGGTGTTCACTTTTGATGAAGTTCCCGGCGAGATCAACCTCTCGGCTGCGATCGCAGGGCAGGACCGAGGCCGGCACCGCCCCGATGACGTTCTTAGCAACGATGGCCGAACCGTCGCCGCCGGTCCGCTGGCCGAGCAGGTCCACGGCAACTTTGGGCTCGATGCCGGCAACGTGCTGGTTCTGGAATGGATGACGTGGCGGACGAAAACGCCGTGGATTCCCCCGGATGTGCTGGCCACACCGCAGGGCGGTAACGCGATTCGCAAGGCGGGCTGGGCCATGGGGCAGGCCTGGACCGAGGACCGCAGGAACGTGTCGCGCCGGTTCCAATTGCACCCGTACGTCAGTCCGGGGATGGGGATCGGTGGGGACATCGACGACGACGGCCAATTGGACGGATATGGATTCCGGGACTTCAACCTGGACGGGCTGATTGACCAGGGCGAGGTCAGGCCTGCCGGATCGGTCAACTACACGACCGACGTCCACAGGGGCACCGAAAATCTTGGCGAGTTCTCCGGCTATCCTTTCAACCGCCGGAGATTGATGGAAGATTGCGTGGCCATTCTGGACAACAGCGTGGATTTCGACCAGTTCGCCGACACAGGCCCGGTGGCCGACCACTTTAAGCGGGCCGGCAGCGACTGCCCGACGCTTCCCAACATGAACGATTGCCCGGACGTTCCGGGCATCCGGGATGGCGGTGTGTCGGGTATTGTGCTGCTGCCTCGAGGGGCCTTTGCCGGTTTGGGATCGCCCTTCCCGGCGACGGATCCGTCTTACTACCCGATCTACACGGCCGACCGCAGAGATCCGTCGCGCAACTCGGCTTCGTTCACTTTTAGAGACCGATACAACTCCGCCATTCAGAATGATCCGGACACTCAGGTGAGCCTTTTCGCAGACGTCGATTACCTGTTGGGGGTCGACGGGGTGGACGTAGGCTACGGTGGCGGCGTGGGCTTTTGCGCCGGCGAGGGGATTCTTCGGGACCCCATCCAGGACGTCTGCAAGCCGTTCGATCACTCACTTTGGTTTCACGACCTGATCGCGGTCTTGGATCGGCCGGCAGACCTGTCGGGCTCTTCTGACCCGGCCCCGGGCTCGGATGCAGATCTACTCGGCGGGGCTGAAAATGAGCGATTCCAGATCCGTTACGCCGCCCACCGCTACGGTAGCCTTTGGGAAGGATTCGCGGACCTGTTTTCGCTGGAGCGGGTGGACAACCCCACCCTGGACTTGAACCCGGTGGGGCGCTGGGGTCTGATGGCCGACGGCGATCGGTTCAGCGGACATCCGGTACACCCGGTGGCGGACCTGAAAGTGCAGGCTGGGTGGGTGGACGCGGTCAATCTGCGCACCGTGCTGACGCCCAATGCCGTGCAGGAAGTCACCTTCGCGGACTCTGAAGTCAGCAACAACGCGACGGTATATTTTTACGAAAACCCGCTGAACCGGGGCGAGCGATTCTACTTCAGTCGGCGAGGGTTGGGGGGTCAGTTCGGCCAGTTCCTGCCGGGCGGCGGGTTGATCATTTTGCACACCGATTTTGGAAACAACCCCGAAGCCCGGCCTGAGCAGCAGCGGCTGGCGCCGTTCAGTTGGAACATCATGCAGGCCGATGGAAGATTCGACCTCGATGCAGGCTTCAACTTTGGAGACACCGGCGACCCGTTCCCGGGGCAAAGTTTCACCACGGTGTGGAACCACTTTACTTTTCCCGCCGGGGCCCACAACCGTTGGCACGGCGACGGATTCAGCGGCATTGATATCGTCAACGTGGTGGAGACTCCGACCGGGACGCGGGTGAGTTTTCGCTGGACGCCCATCGAAGTGCCCGCCCTGGGCTTTGACGAGCCCGTCGGTGCCATGAACGGCAACGTGTTTAACATCAACTTCTTCGCCTTCGATCAATTCGCCGCGTCGGAGATGCGCATCTTCTACGACGATGACCTTGAGACGCGCTACGACAATCCGGTGGCCATCAACCAGGCCACTCCCTTCCGTAAGCAAAACCCCGGCAGGCTCGAATTCGGCTCGGTGCCGTGGGATCTCAGAGACAGCAACGGCAATCCGTTGCCGGACGGGCTGTACTACTTCTATGCCAAGTTGGATCCATCACCCAGCCAGCCGCCGCCGGGGGCCGAGGGCGTGGAGAGTCCCGTTTCGCCGGTGCTGGCCGCCAACAACAACGGTGGCGATGGCACCCTCACCGGGCCGGACACGGACTTTAGCGGAAACGCCATCGCCGATCCGGCGCTGCAGCGCCCGCTGGTCAACCCGCCCAAGGTCCGGCTGGAGGGCTGGACGGTGACTTGCATTGACACTCAGGGCACGACGTGGAAGGTGGTCGGCAGCCTGAGCGGCGAATTGTCCGCCCGGGCCATGACGGATTTGGATTACACCGCCACCAACGACGATGGAGAGCGATTGGTGCGCTTCCGCATCCGCAAGGGGGCCGGTAAGTTCGTCTTGGACGACCAGTTTACCTTCGTGACCACCGGGCTGACCGACTACAGCAACGCGGTCAACCTGCGCAACGGTCAGATCACCAACTCGCCCATCGCCATCATCTGCAACACGTGCGCGACCCCGGTGAGCGGCGACCCGCCGCTGGTGGTCGATTTCGACGGGCGAGCTTCGATCGCCAACGGGGCCCGCGACCTGAGTTATTCGTGGTCCTTCGGGGACGGCTCGCCCGACGCGAGCGGTCCGGAAGTCAGCCACACCTTTGAGGTCCCCGGCAACTTCGTGGTCACCTTGACCGTGTCTGACGTGGACGACCCCAGCTCGCTGGACACCGCCGACATTGAGATCCGAGTCAAGAACGGCAAACCCATCGCGGACATCGAAGCGGTGGTGCTGACGGCAGACTTCGGCTTCCCGTTCGACGTGCAGTTCTCGGCGGCCGGCTCCAGCGATCCGGAGGATTTGCCGCTGACGTATTTCTGGGACTTTGACGACGGGCGGGGCTCGACGTCGACGCAGGAAGTGCCGCCCCGACATCGCTACTTCGAAGACCCGGCCAACCCCGGGCCCTATACCGCGGTGGTCACGCTTCAAGTGACCGACTCAGCCGGTGAGAGGGACGTGGCTTCGATCACGCTGACGCCGGGCAACAGCCCGCCCAAAGCCCAGTTCACGGCCAACCCGCCCAGTGGCGTGGTGCCGCTGGAAGTGCAGTTTGATGCCACCGCATCGTCCGACGGAGAAACTCCGAACAACCAGTTGGTGTTCGAGTGGAACTTCGATGACCCGGGATCGGCGGGCAACGACACGACCACCGGCCAGACGGCTTCGCACACCTTCGCCAAGGTGGGTGAATACAATGTGCAGTTGACCGTCCGGGATGGCAATAACGCCGAAGCGACCGCCTCCCGCACGGTGGTGGGCCTGGACCCGTCGGTGGCCGGCGAAGTGCCCACGGCTGTCATCGTGCCATTAAGCGCCATCACGGGCACAGCCCCGCTGGTGGTGACCGTGGATGCGAGTGGATCGAGCGATCCGCAAAACGACGCCTTGAGCTACAGTTGGAACTTCGGCGATCCAAATTCAGGCGGCCTGAACACGGCCACCACCGTGGTGGCGGACCACACTTATGCAGTAGCGGGGACCTTCACCATCAGCCTGACCGTCAGCGACGGTCAACACACCGGTCTGGCTACGCTTGTGGTGACCGTCACCGCCGAGGACGAAGAGGTGGAGAACCAACCCCCGAGCGCCAGCTTCACGGCCGATCCGACCGAGGGGGACGCTCCCCTGACGGTCACGTTTGATGCGTCGGGCAGCTCTGATCCGGACGGCGATGCGCTGAACTTCTTCTGGAACTTCGGCGACGGCAGCAGTGATGACGGCTTGCAGGCGGTTCACACCTACTCATTGCCGGGCACATACACGGTCACCCTGACCGCTGTGGATTCTGGCAATCTGATCGCCAACACCACGGCTGTCATCCAGGTCGGGGCCCGCCCCAACGAGAGCCCCATCGCCCGGGTGGCGACGCATCCCTTAGCCTTTACCGCTCCGGACGATTTCAACTTCGACGGTAATCTGTCCAGTGACCCGGACGGCGACGAGCTGAATTTCACCTGGCAGATCACCCGTGACGGTGAAATCGTGGATTTCGGTTTTGATTTGGTGGGGGCCCGTCTGCTGGTCAACTTCCGCAACAGCCAGGCCGAGTGCGACGCGATCAGCGGCGCCTGTCTGGCGCCGGGATCCTACAGCATCGAATTGACCGTGGATGACGGCTTTGGCGGCACGAGCAGCTCCGGTCCTGGGGACTTCAGCGTGGCGGGCGGTTCGGGCGGCCCGGTGCTGGACGGCGGCGACAATGCCGGGGCGCCACTACCCGACGAGGGCATTCCGCTGACCGGCAGCGCCAACGTCACCCCCACAGGCCTGTGCGGGCTGGGAACGGTGCTGCCGCTGATGGTTTTGGGCCTGAGCCTGGGCGCCTGGATGGTGGGGCGAAGACGGCATTGAGCCCCCCCGGCGGGCGAGGCGCCCGCCGCTACAGGCCTTCAGACAATGCCTGGCCAGAATACAACAAGTCAATTCACCGCCCCGATCACGGCTTACCGCGGTTGGGGCGGTTTTTTGTGGCGCGGGTCCCGCTCCCGCGATTTGCGGCTATAATGACTCGCCATGGACTGTTGCTGCCCCCCCACTTCTGCCTGCCGGACCGCCCTGCGGCACTGCACCCTGCTGTCTGCGGCGGTGATGCTGGCCTACGGACGCGTGCTGTCCGGGGCGACGCCCAGCGCCGGAGGTTGGCCGGCGGTGGTGTGGTCTGGGCCGGTCCATGGTGGGCCTGCCGACCGGCCGAAATCCGCCTCTGCTCCGCGGCCCCGCGGGTCGGTGGTGCATCATGCCAGCGGCGGCGTCGCTGCGGCTGCGGTCCTGGTGGAACAGGCCCGGCAAGTCAACCTTTCCCGCCTGGGGGGTCTGCAAGGCCCGTAGGCACACCACCTGTTGGTGTGTTGGAATGACGATGCCTTGCAGCATAACGCGACCCTGATTCGTTAGCTCCACAGTCAAAGGATTCATGATGTCCGTGCTGGAAACGCTTTCCACGGCGGCCAAGGTGCCCGCCGTTCTGGTCAAGCGCGTGCTGGGAACGCGCAACGACCGGGTGCTGAAAAAATTCCGCCCGGTGGCCAATGCCATCGATGCCGACGAAGCCCAATATCGGGCCCTTTCCGACGATGAGTTGCTCGACCGGGCCAACCAACTTCGGGCCAAGATCAAACCGCTGATCGATGAATTCGAGGCCCCCTACCGCTCCTGTTCGCGCGAGGAGCGCCGCCTGCGAGAAAAAGAATACCGCAGGCAGCTAAACCGGTTGGATGACCGCCTGGCCAGCCAATTCTGGGCGGAGTCGGCTGCCCTGGTTCGCGAAGCTTCGCGCCGGGCCAAGGCCCATCGCCATTTCAATTGCCAGCTCATCGGCGGCAAAGTGCTTTATGACGGGACCATCGCCGAGATGAAAACCGGCGAGGGCAAGACCATCGTCTGTCACCTGGCGGCCTTCTTGAAAGTGCTCCAACGTAAGAAGGTCCACGTCATCACGGCCAACGATTATCTGGTCAAGCGCGATGCGGAGTTCGCCCAGCCCATTTTTGAGATGCTGGGGGTGACCGTGGGTTACATTCAGTCACAGATGGACCCCTCGGGCCGAGAGGGGCTTCGCCAGCAGGCCTACGATTGCGACATTACCTTCGGGACCATCAGCGAGTTCGGCTTCGATTACCTGCGGGACAATATGAAGCGCACGCCGACCGAGCAGGTCCAAGGCTCGCCGGACTATGCGATTATCGATGAGGTGGATTCGCTGTTGATCGATGAAGCCCGCACGCCGTTGATCATCTCGGGACCGGCCGACGACGACGTGACCCGCTACCCGCGGGCCAACAAAGTCGCGGCGGACATGGTTCGCGAACAGAACCGCTGGGACCGCACCCTGGCGGAGCTGTTGTCGCGTTACGACGGCGACACCCAGAACATCCCCAAGTTGGACGATGCCATGCGGACCTTGGGGTGGCGCAGCCAAGGCAAGGCCGAAGCGTCAACCGGTGAAGATGCGCCGCCAGACGACGGGGACCCCGAGCAGGGGCTGGGCACGTTGGGGCCTGATTTTCTGACCGACGATCATGCCGAAGCCATTCAGATCTATCAGCATTCAGTGCTGCAAATGCCGGCGGAGAAGGTCTACAAGCGGCTGTTCATCGTGCAACGGGACCGCAAGCAGGCCCAGATCACACACGACGGGGTGACCTTCGCCCAGGAGGCGTTGGACATCGGCAGCCTGTACTCGGGGCCTAACGTGCAATGGCCTCACTTGATCGAAAACGCCCTGCGGGCCCACAAAGTGTACGAGCGGGACAAAGATTACGTGGTGCAACAGGGCTTGGTCGTGATTGTGGATCAGTTCACGGGCCGATTGATGCCGGGGCGGCAGTGGTCGGACGGGCTTCACCAGGCCATCGAAGCCAAGGAATCGGTGCAGGTTAAACAGGAAACCCAGACCTTGGCCACGGTCACGGTCCAGAATTACGCCCACCTGTACGACAAAGTTGCGGGGATGACCGGCACGGCGGCCACCGAAGCCACCGAGTTCATGAAGATTTACCAACTCGACGTGGTCGAAGTGCCCACCAACCGCCCGGTCAACCGCATGGACTACAACGACAAGGTCTTGCAGGACATGGACGAGAAATACCGGGCCATCGTGGAGGAGATCCACCAAGTGCGCCGGGCGGGCCGACCTGCCGACCCGTTCATCGTGGCTGACGCCCTGTCGGCCCTGCGCCCGATTCACGCCCGGCTGGATAGAGACACCGATCGAATCGACGCGGCTATCGAGGCCTTCAACAAGGCGGATTTTGGGGACCGCAAGGTGCTGGACTTCATGTTGGAAGTCTACGACGAGCAGATGGACGATTTGGCCACGGGTCGCCCAGTGCTGGTCGGCACCACCAGCGTCGAAAACTCCGAAAAGCTCTCCCGCATGTTGGATCGCACCTTCGGGATCGAGCACGAGGTGCTTAACGCCAAGAATCACACCCGCGAGGCGGAGATCATCGCCAAGGCGGGCCATCGCACGACATCGGGGCGCAGTAAGAATCCGCTGGGCAACGTGACCATCGCCACCAACATGGCGGGCCGAGGCACCGACATCAAGCTGGAAGAGGGAGTGGTGTACCCGGTCTGCAAAGTGCCTGCCGACGAAGACGGCGCCGATCCACCGGTTGAAAACCGGGGCCACGCGGGTGTGTCACTGCCGGTCATCGATGATCGGCTGTACCCGCCGGGGATGACCAAGTGCTGCATGAAGTGCGAGGAATACGACCCCGCCACCGGCTGTGCCCACTGCTTCAAACCCAAGCTGGACCCGCGATTCCCGGAGTTGGGCAGGAAGGTGTGCCCCATCAACGTGCCCTGCGGCTTGCACATTATCGGCACCGAGCGGCACGAGTCCCGCCGGATCGACAACCAGTTGCGCGGGCGCAGCGGTCGCCAGGGCGATCCGGGGTCGAGCCGGTTCTTCCTGTCGCTGGAAGACGACCTGCTGAAACTGTTCATGCCCGATTGGATGCTCAAGATGCTGGACAAGCACGCCTTCGAGACCCAGGGGATGGCCCTGGAGATGAAGCAGCTCACCAAGGGCATCGAGAAAGCCCAGCGCAAGGTGGAGGAGCGCAACTTTTCGACGCGTAAGAACCTGCTGGAATGGGACGAGCCCATGGACTACCAGCGCAAGGCGTTTTATGACGCCCGCCAGGACGTGCTGGAGGGTCGCGGGCTGCGGGATCGGATCCTGGACATGATCGACCAGGCCATCGATGAAACGGTGGGTCGATTCCTTGCCGGAAACTACAACGCCCAGTGCATCGTCGATTGGTGCCGCGAAGAGCTTTCGCTGCAGGTGGAAGAGGCTGAGTTTGTCAACCTGATCGACCCGGCCCAGGTACAGGCGGCCATTCGATCGTCGGGCATCGACGACGCCCGGGAGACCATCCGCCGTTCGATCGGCGAGTACATCGACCCGGACGCCCCGGCGGACACCTGGGACATCGGGGGTCTGCAATCCTGGGCCCAGCGGGCCTACAAAGTGGCGGTCAGCAAGAACCAGCTCCGCAAGATGGAGGCCGATGACATCACCGAGCTGCTGATCGAAGCGGCTGAGGGATATTTCGAGAACGTCAACCTCGAGGGTGTGGTCCGGTTCGCGGACCCGGACTATCCGTTGACGGCCCTGACGCACTGGGCCCGGAACCAGTTCAATCTCGATTTGGACGCCAAGGACTTTGTGGACGTCCCGACCGAGGACGTTGCTGGGAAGGTCCACGACCAGGTTCGGGACGCCTATCACGAGCGTGAGATTTCATACCCGGTGGATTACACCCTGGCCCGCACGGCGGCGGCCGCCGGTCAGAACGCAGCCATGCTGGCCGAGTATGTGCTGGGCTGGGCCAACGCCAAGTTCAACGTCGGCTGGAAGCTGGAAGACCTGGAGGGTCGGCAGTTGTCGGACGTGCGCGAACAACTGGTGGCCCTGAGCGGCGAATTCATGGACGGCGGGCGGTTGGAAGCGGAAGTGGACGCCGCGCTAGAAGCGCACGAGGGCGACGCGTTGAAGAACTGGGCCGCGGCGCGCTTCGGGCCTGCCTGGCGGGAAGACCGTTTCGATGCCTCGGCTGAGGATCCGCGGGACCTGTTGGTCGAAATGGGGCGGGAGATGCTCCGATGGGAGCTAAGCCTGTTGGAACACCGGGTCATTCTGCAACTGTACGACCAGGCCTGGAAGGACCACCTGTTGGAGATGGATCGATTGGAGTTGGCCATCAAGCAAAGACCGTTGGGCGGCGACCAGACCCACCCGCAGAGTCAGTTCGCCATCGAAGGTCGAGACTTGTTCAACCAGATGTGGGAGCGACTCCGGGAGCGCATCGTGGGCGTGATTCTCAAGGTCCACGCGGCTCCGCCGGGGCAGGGTGAGTCGGCCCCGACCGATCGGGCCATGACGTTGAGCCACTCCGACGCCACCGGAGCGGCGTTCGCCGGGGCGGCCGCCGACCAAACCGCGGCCATGCGAGCCCAGGGCAGCCAGGAAAAAGTGGAGACGATTCGCCGCGAAACCCCGAAGGTGGGCCGAAACGACCCCTGCCCCTGCGGCAGTGGGAAAAAGTACAAGCAGTGCTGCGGCAGGAAAGGCGCTGCCGCGGCAAAGTAAGAGGGTGTGCGAGAAGCTGGAGCGAGATTCCCACCGGGCGGGGTGCGAGAAAGGATTCTCGCACCAGCGACGGTCGCTGGGGAAAACGGGAAGTTCGCGCGGCCGGTCAGGTTACCCCTTGAGAATCCATCCGGCGACGCGGCGGATTTTGAAGCCCTCCCCTCGGGTTAGGATGCCGATCCTGAAGACTCGACCGGCTACGAACACGCAGAAGATCGTGCCCAGCAGGACCGAGACCATGCCCACAGCCGGCTGCCACAAGGGTAGGTTCGGATCGATGGCTGCCCGCAGGGGCATCAGCATGGGGGTGGCTACCGGAAACAACGAGGCGGCGACCGCAAACTTGCTGGAGGGCTCTTCGAGCACCACCCCCATGACAAACAGGGGAGCGCAAACCAGCAACCAAACAGGTAGCAGAGCGCTTTGAGCCTCCTTCAGGTCGCTGCAGGCCGCCCCGATGGCAATGAACATGGAGCCGAACAACAGGATGGCCAGCGCCTGAAACACCACGAACCAGACGATCAGGTAGGTGGGAGGCAGGAATTGGCTATAGCCGAGCTTGATGGCAGCGGCGTACCCCCCCACCAGATACACGCCCACGACGGTCAGCGACACAGCCACCGACCCCAACAGCTTGCCGAGCATCAACTCGAACGGGCCGACCGAACCGATTAGCACTTCGACGATGTTTTGGGACTTCTCTTCCAGCACCACGTTGATCAGGGGCGTGGCCCCCAGTGCGATGACCATGAACATCATCATGACCAGGCCTATGCCGATCAACACGCGGGATTTCCCACGATCGGCGCCGCCCTCCACGATTTTGTCACCCACTTTGCTGAACAGGCCTTGATCCTGGGCCACGTTGACCGATTGCAGCGCCCAGGCGACCTCTTCGATGTCCAGACCCTTCTGCTCGAAACGCCACTTCTGCACGGCTTGAGTGACCGGGCTAGTCAACCAGCGGCGAAAATCATTGTACACCGGATTGGCCGATCGGTAGGCGATCAGGGATGACTCCGGATCGTTCAGATCGGCGGACAGGATATCGGCCTGAATCTCGACGAAGCCGGTCAATTCCTTGTCTCGCACCCGGTCCGACAGTTGCAAGCACAAGACGTCGAGATCCTGGCCTTGAACCGGGACGGGCTCGATGAGGAACCGGGGGGCGATCTGGCGGCGGGTGCCGTCTTCGGCGTCCTCGAAGATGTCGTTTTGGTTGCGCTCCTGGGCCTGGGCCACGATGACGTCGAGCAACTGGCCGCTGTGGTCGATCACGGCGAAGGTCTTGTCCGTCGTGTCGGCGTGGCCTTCCATGAACTTCTGGGCGATGATGCCGCCGGACATCAGCACCGGCATCAAGATGACCGAGATAAGAAACGTCTTGGTCTTGACGGCTGCTTCGTATTCCCTGATGGCCACCACCAGCACCTTACGCATGGTTCACCTCCTGCCGGTCGGTTTGGGGCGATGAAGCCTCCGCCTGTTGGGCTTGCGGGCCTGCGATGCGCACGAAGATATCGCGTAACGAGGGGCGGGTCAGCTCGAAGTGGCGGACGCGGCCCTTCTGGGCCAGGGCGTGCAGGATGGTCTGCGAATCGGCATCCGAACCGGTGCGCAACTCTTGAAACTGCCCGAAATCGTCAACCTGCTCGACCCCGGGTATCGCGCTCAGGTCGGACCCGTTGCCTTCCAGGCGGACCCGAATGGTGTCGGCGCCGTAGTGGTCCTGAATCTCGTTAAGCGTCCCGTCCAGAACCTTTTGGCCCTGGAAGATCATGAAAATGAAATCGCACATTTTTTCGGCGACGGCCATGTCGTGCGTCGAAAAGATCACCGTGCAGCCGTCGCGTTTGAGCTGCAGAACAGCATCCTTCAACACACCGGCGTTGACCGGGTCCAGCCCCGTGAAAGGTTCATCCAGAATGACGAGCTCCGGGCGATTGATGACCGAGGCGATGAATTGCACTTTTTGGGCCATGCCCTTGGACAGCGCCTCGACGGGACGGTTGGCCCATTCGGCAATGCCCAGCCGTTCCAGCCAGTCGGCGATGTCCTGCTTGCTGTCCCTTCGCCCTTTAAGTTCGGCGCAGAACCGCAAGACGTCACGGACTTTCATCTTGCGGTATAAACCACGCTCCTCCGGCAAGTAACCCACGCGCTCATTGGCGGCCCCCAACACTTCCTGGTTCAGCACGCTGATGTTGCCGCTGCCGGGGTCGGGATAGATGATGCCCATGATCATCCGCAGGGTGGTGGTCTTGCCCGATCCGTTGGGCCCGATGAATCCGTAGACGGTGCCGTCCGGCACGGTCAGGGACAGGTCGCTCACCGCCCGGTGGGCGCCGTAGGTCTTGGTCACGTTGTCGATCTCGATCGCGTTCACATAGGTTTCCCGGAAATGCGAAGCTGCCCGCCGGCTGTTCCAAACTCACGCGCGTTGCGCCGCCCAACCTGCCCGCAGTTTACCGCGGATGCCGGGTCAACTCAACTGTGGAAACTTGTAACCCACGTCAGGACAAAGCATTACACTCAAAACGGAGTGGTCAAGATCGGTTTGGGCCAGGGCGTCCGAAGATGTAAAATATTCTGACGGGCCCGTCGAATGTATGCTTAGCGTGAGGTTGGACCGAAATGCGAATCTAAGGATGGAAGGGTGATGATGATTGTGGCGTGGATCGTTCGGCTATGTCCGTATGTTGCCGTGGTGGCGCTGGTCCTGGCCGAGCGTCTGGGTTGATGCCCGGAAACAGTTGGAAGTGCCAGCCGATGGCGTCGAAACCTTGGCCGTGCAAACGCACAATGGTTGGGTTTACTGCGCCAAGACCTTGCCTAACGCCAACGCGTGTCCCCCCCCGGTTGAAAACCGGTGCCACATCACATTCTTTAGCCGGGAAGTCATCACCGGGCCACATAGAAAACGCCGGCGCATGGGCCGGCGCGGTGTTATTGGGGCGGCAGGATCAAATGGCTCATCCTGCCAGACCGATCCTGATATCG
>JBHHVM010000050.1:0-12574 GCA_046754265.1 Phycisphaerae bacterium | reverse complement strand
GTTGCCTCGTTGCCTTGTTGCCTTGGACGCGCCCTATTCGGTAGCGTCCAAGCCTCGTTGCCTTGTTGCCTCGTTGCCTCGCCTTTACACTTTCCCCTATGATTCCCAAAACCATCGAATGGATCGGAGGCCTCGCCGGCCACGTCGCTTTGATCGACCAGACGCTGTTGCCTGGCGAGCTGCGCGTGATCCCCTGCCGGGACGTGGAGACGCTCGCCGAAGCCATTCGCTCCCTCCGCGTCCGAGGGGCCCCTGCCATCGGCGTCGCAGCCGCCATGGGCGTGGTCCTGGGCGTCCGCGATCTAGCCGACGACGGCGATCCCCACGTATGGATGGATCGGCTCAACAAAGTCTGCGACGACCTGGCCAAGACCCGACCCACAGCCGTCAACCTGGTCTGGGCCCTGGAGCGCATGAAGGCGCGGGCGCACGCGCACGCCCAACTCGAAACCCGCCACGCCCAACTCGAAACCCGCCACTCCCAACTCGATACTCGCCACACCGAACTCGATACTCGCCACACCGAACTCGATACTCGCCACACCGAACTCGATACGCGCCACTCGAAACACCGAACCCGAAACACCGAACTCGAAACTCTCAAACTCGCCCTGTTGACCGAAGCCAAAGCCATTCGCGACGAGGACGCCGCCACCTGCCGGGCCATAGGCCGCCATGGGGCTTCGCTGATCGCCGAGGGCGACGGAATCCTGACCCACTGCAATGCGGGGGGGCTCGCAACCGCCGAGTTCGGAACCGCACTGGCCCCCATGTACACCGCCCACGCCCAGGGTCGATCTTTTCAAGTGTATGCGGACGAAACGCGCCCTCTGCTGCAAGGCTCTCGTCTGACCGCCTGGGAGCTATCGCGGGCCGGAATCGACGTCACGGTCATCTGCGACAGCACCGCAGGCCTGCTCATGCGCCAGGGCAAGGTCAACCTGGTCATCACCGGGGCCGACCGCATTGCCGCCAACGGCGACGTCGCCAACAAAATCGGGACATATTCCCTGGCGGTGTTGGCTCATGCCCACGGCATACCATTCTACGTGGCTGCTCCCGGATCGACCTTCGATCTAGCGGCTTCGGACGGCTCGGTTATTCCGATCGAAGAGCGAAGCCCGGAGGAGATCCGGCGAGGGTTTTTAGGGCGGCAAACGGCTCCTGACGACGTGGCTTGCTACTGCCCCGCTTTCGACGTGACCCCAGCCAACCTGATCCGGGGGATCATCACCGAGCGGGGGCGAATCGAGCCGGTGAACGGCGATGGAATTGCCAAAATGGTCCCTGCCCACGGCTGCTAGGGCTTGTCGGACACTTCTTCTTGGCGAATTAGTGGGTGTAGAGGGCGTCCCGGCGCGCCGGGAGCGGAACGTGCGCGACCCAAGGCGACGCGTGGTTCGTCCCCCAGAGTACCCGGTTTTTCCTGCCTTGACGAGCTTGCAGCCTGGCCCGGTCCAACCTATAGTAGCGCTGGCTGGAGACGCTGTGCCCCCGGCGCGCCGGGGCCTGACAGGGTGGTTCAATCCGATTTGGAGAGCCCGCAAATGCACAAACGCAAGAATCGTATTCTGATTGGAGGCTGCCTGCTTCTCTCGGGCACCTACCTCTTTGCCAGCGGCAACTTAGCTTGCGGGTCTCTCTTCAGTGAGGCTGCGGTTTCGGCCGTGGACATGTGCTTCATCTTTGACTGCACCACTGGGGCTCTTGGCGGTCTGATCGACCCCTGTGGCACGACCGGCAGCACCGACACGAACAGCGGCGGTGCCGGCGGCGGCGGCGGAGGCGGTCGTGGCGGCACTTTTGTGGGGTCGAATTCCGGGCCGTTTTTTGCTGACTGCGCTAACGTACAGCCGCCGAATCAATAGACCTCGGCCGACATGCGTGTGCGAGGGTTGAATCACTCCGATTGGGAGATGCATCAAATGATGGCAGAATCAAGAGGCACAGGCCGACGCTGGTTGACCCTTGCAGCAACATTTGCCGGGTGTTGCTATGCAAGTCTGTTTCCTTCATGCAAAACGGCGTTAACCACGTTTAACCCCTGCGGCTCGGTATTCGGTTTTTGCAACCCGTCGGACATTGACCGCCTCTTCGCCGACGTACCCGATTTTGACTTGGATCCCACCTGCACGATTCCGTTCTTTGGGCTGGACAATCCCAACACGACCGGCACCGGTGGCGGTGGTGGGGGCCAGGTTCAAGGCACTTGCACCGGCGCGCCCATCTTCCCGTTCACACCGGGGCCCAGGCCGTAGTCAGGGCGTCTTGCGGCGCGACGCCGAATCAGAGTATTCAGGTTAGCTCATCCATCAAACCCGCCCTCTCCGGGCGGGTTCTTTGTGGTATGGATGACGCGAAACGTAGCGGCGTTCGCTTGTGACCTCTCTTTGTCGAGCAAGACCGTTACGGGGATTCAATCGGTCCGCCATGCCTGGACCCGTCCGCGTGAATGCGACTCAGGTGGACGCTGTATCAGTCTTTCGACTCCTTAAGAGCATCCACTTCGTGCAGGACGGCCTGCCAGTTGGCCCGGTGGTGGATGAGCATGGGGAAGATTTGTCGCACCACGCCCTTTTTGTCGATCAGGTACACGGTGGTTCGGTCGTAGCGGGATGTTATGTTTCGCTGGGGGTCGGCCACGACGTCGAAGGGCGGAGCGGGGCTGAAGTGTTTTGGAAACGTGGCGGCGGACTCGAGGTCCTTGTCTTCCTGTGAAACGGCGATGGCCACAGTGTCGCGGCTGGTGAATTGGTCATACGTTTTCTGCAACTGAACCAGTTGCGTGGCGCAGAACGGTCACCAGAAGGCCCGGTAGGTGGTGACGATGATGTTTTTCTTGCCCAGGTAGCTGTCGAGCGATACCTCCGAGCCGGTGAGCGACTGGAGGGTAAAGGTGGGGGCGGTGTCGCCGATTTGCAGCACGTCCAGCGCCCCCCAATCCGAGTTGACGGCTTTGCGTTGTCGGGCTTTGGCCCGGGGTTTTACGCGCAGGAGATGGCGCTGGCGAACGAAGTGGGCCTGATCGCCCGCACCGGGGCTGACATAGGCGAGGATGTTAAGGGCGATGTGGTCTTTGCGTTGAGGTTTTTCGAGGAGTTTGCAGGGAATGATCAGTGGGCTGTCGTTGACCAATCGCTCGTAGGGTTCGTGCAGGAACTCATTGCGGGCGAGCTGGCGGTAGTCGGTGATTTCGTGTCCCTCCAGCTTGACGCAGTTGGGCAGGTCGATTTGGAGAATCGGTGCGGGAAGGCCTGCGGCGGTGGCGGAGAAACCGGACTTGGTTTCAAGGGTCAGTTCGATGTCAAAGTTGGTCCCAACCTCAAGCTGGTCGGTTTCGATGCGGGCTGACACTTCGATGAGGTCGGATGGCGGGCCGGCCAGTAGAAAGAGGGCGACCGCAAATAGCTGATTCATGCGTGGCTCTCCGGCTGGGTTATGTTCCTGGCCCCGTGCGCGATAACCCCAAAGCTACGAAACTGGCGCGGAAATGTCCAGGCCCAGTTGCACGAAAGTGTCGGTTGGCACGTTCAGAACGGCATTGACCGCCTTGTGGTGTGGTCACCGGTTGGTGCGCCCAGCTTGGCATGTGGTCATTATGTGACAGCTCGGTGCGCAGGCGTCCATCCGCTGTGGATTCGAGCCACTTTGCTGGGGCTTCGTCGGCTCATCCGGGGCGCGGTGTCCTACATGGCCAAGTGCGTTTGGAAGAACCGGGCCAGGTGTTCGTAATAAAGGAGGCGGTTTTCCTCTTTGGCGAAGCCGTGGCCTTCGTCGGGAAAGTAGAGCTGTTCGACGGTTTGGCCCTTCTTGATGAGGGCGATGGCCACTTGCAGGGCTTCTCCGAAGGGGACGCGAGGATCGTTGAGACCGTGGGCCAGCATCAGGGGTGTGCGAATCTTGTCGACGTTGTAGATCGGTGAGATGGACCGCAGAAACTCCGGGTCGGTGAGCGGGCCGTACTCTGCTTCGCGGAGGCGGCGGCGATAGGCTTTGGTCTGTTTGAGGAAGGTTTCGAAGTTGCAGATACCGACCACGTTGCATGCGGCGCCGAACAAGTCGGGCGCTTCGGTGATGACGGCCATGGCCATGAAGCCGCCGTAGCTGCCGCCCCAGGCCCCGACGCCGCCTTTGACGGCATAGCCCCGGTCGATGACGTACTTGGCGGCCCAGACCCCGTCGCGGACGCTTTTGTAGCGGTTCTTGTAGTTGTCGGCTTCGAGATATTCCTTGCCGTAGCCGTCCGAACCGCGGACGTTGGGGGCGATGATGCCATAGCCACGGGATAGGAAGTACTGGAAGGCCCGATTGAAGTAGGGGCGATACTGGCCTTCGGGGCCTCCGTGGTATTGGACGATGAAGGGGATTTGCGTGCCCTTTTTGTAATCGGCCGGTAGGTAGAGAAAAGCTGGGATGGAGGTGCCGTCGAAGGAGGGGTAGTGAACCAACTCGGGCAGGCGGAACGCGGTGACGTCGATGCCTTGGGTATCAGCCTGGCCCATGCAGACGGCAGATTGGCTTGGCTTGTTGAGATCCCATTGGTAGACCAGGCCCGGCGTGTTGGCATTGTTGACCGCATAGAGCATCTTGGACCCGGTGAAATCGACGTTGTAGACGATGCCCTTGGGAAGTTGAGGGAGTTTCAGGGGGGCCAGGTCCGACGCCCGGAACAGGCGCAGGTTGCTATAGCCGTCCTGGTTGACGGTGACGGCCAGGATGGAGCGGTCGTCGTTGAAGGTGGCGTCGTCGAGTTGGAATTTGCGCAGTTGCGGCAGGATGGGTTTAATGTCGCCGGTGCGCAGGTCGATGGTATGCAGGGTGGTGAGGTCCTGGCGATAGTTGGTGGCCACGACGACGTGGCGGTCGGTGGCGGAATAGCCGACCGGGCCAAAGGACCATTGTTCGTTGGCTGGGGTAATCTCGCGCGATTGGCCGGTCGTCAGGTCGAGTTCAAAGAGCTGAGAATATGACGCGGAGTTGTATTTTCCGATCAGCAGCTTGGAGCCGTCGCGGTTGAAATCGGTAGGGTAGTGGTAGCCGGCTGCCTGGAAGACGGGTTTGTGGGTCTTGGCTTGCAGGTCGTACAGGTAGACGTGGAAGTCGGCGGGTGAATCCGCGTTGGCCCGGTAGGCGAAGGCGGCTGAGTCGCGTCGCCAAACGACGGAGCCGAAGACGACCTTGGGATTCACCAACAGCTCGGTCAGTTCGTCGTTGGCGGTGTCGAGCAGGTAGAGGTCGGCCTGTTCACTGCCTCCGGTCGCGGCGGTGATGGCGATGTGCCTGCCGTCGTCGCTGAGGCGGTAGCTGATGATGCCGTCCTCGAAGTGGGTGAGCTGTTTGGCACCGGCCGATTTGGCGTCGGAGGCTGCCCGGAAGAGTTGGCGAACGCCTTGGGGGTTGAAGGTGTAGTAGTATTTCCCGTCGGGGGCCAGGTGTCCGGAACCGGGCCATTTGATCTTGATGAACTGTCCGATAGAAGGGCCTGGCGACGAACCCGTGTCAGTCGCCGCAGCATCGGCGGTTGGTGCCAGGCCCTGTCTGGTTAGGGTGGCTGGGGCAAGCAGGATAAGGACGGCGGTCAGGATCACGTGGCGCATTTTATGGCTCCGTAGCACAGGGACCGGGTCAAGCCTGCCCCCTGAGGGCCAGCGGCTTGTGGAGTGGACGCCAGTATACCGAGCGCGGGGGGTTGTGGCACGGCCCCGGCAAGGCGTGATCCTTGAATCTGGTCACCGGTTCGAGTATGATGAAGGGGTCACATCGGGTTCGAATCTTGTCAATTGGGGCGTCCCATCATGCAGGGCGCAGGCAATTCCGCAGGTCGGTGGCTGTTGATACTGGGCGCGTTGGGTGTGACTTACGGGCTCGTGATCGGCCCGGCCATTAACGCTCTGCTGCACCGGGACGCCGCTCCGGGTTTGTACATCGTATGCGTGGCGGTAGGTCTGCTGGCCGGTGTGTGCGGCTATGGCAAGCGGAGCGGTTGGTCGCAATAGCGACGTTCGCCCGGCCCCACGCAATCCGCCCGCGCCGAATCGGCCCTACCATCCAAGGATATTGCCGATCAAGTGGTTTTCGAAGGCGTCGGCCGAAACGCTGTCGCAGGGAATGCGACGGATGTCTGCGCCGGTTCTTCCGGCGGGGTTAACGCCCCCGTAGGCGGTGATGAATTCGAGACCACAGGCGGTGGCCGATTGAAGCGTGCCGGTGTTGAAATCGTCGGGCCGGCCAAAGGGCAAGGCGAACAGCGGGACGCGGTTGTTGAAACGCTTCAGGTAGTCGGCATTGTCGGCAATCTCGGTTTGCTGGACACGGGCGGGCGTTCGCGAAAAGCGCGGATGGCTGCAACTGTGGTTGCCGATGTCCCACCGGTTGGAGGCCAGACGGTTGAGACAGGTTTCGTCAAAGTGGAGACTGGGGGCGTGGCCGTTGGTCTTGCTGTGGAACAGGTCGCCGATGCGGTCTCGTTTGGCCAACGTCGCAGGGTCGGCTTGCCCGCGTAGGAAGGGGACCTGCGAGTCGCGGCGCGGTTGGTCGAGGCATTGGGCCAGGAGTTGGGTGTGCCCGTTGGCTTCAAGCCAGGCGGCCTGATAAATCCATTGGACGCGACCGTGAAGGAAGTCGCGATTGACAAACAGGGTGGCTGGGGCGTCAAGACGAGCCAGGATCGGTTCGGCATGGAGGGGGACGCCGGTCATGCCGTCATCAAAGGTGATGGCGATGGCTGTGCGGTCCAGCGTGCCGGCGCGAAGGCGGTTGATGCCGTCGGATAGGGCGATGAACGGGAAGTGTCGGTGGCACCATTGGAGGTGGGCGTCGAAGGTCTGCGGGGTGATGCACAGGCCCATGCGGTTGAGCCAGTCGGGTGATTGGGAGGCTACCTGGTGGTACAGCAGGACTATGAGCGTGGGCTGATGTTCGGTGAGGCTCAGGGCCAGGTGACGGCGCAGGCGCCGGCTGGCGGCGGCTCGGATTGACCGGTAAAGACGTCCAACGGGCATGGGGTGGCTCTTTTCAGGGTGTTTATCGGACAGGTTGGGGCCAACCTGAGGGTCAAAGCGGAAGGGCGGGCCAAGTGGGCGGTCCGTGGATTCACGTCGAAGTCGCGTTTTTGGGGCGATAATCGCTGGAGGGGCGCAGCGCAGCGGTCGATTCTAGCAGCACAGGGCGGGGGGCGTGGCACGGGTGGCCAGAATGGGTGAGGCAATGTTGGGTCCGATGCGGGTCAGGCGGGTGGTGTTATGCACCGGCGGTGTGGAGGCCGGGGCAGGGCGGTATGCAGCCTGGCGGCTGGCGCAGGACTTGCCGGAGGTCGAGGTTCACGCATTTTTTCAGTCGGGCAGCCAAGGGCGCAGCGGTCGAGGTCCGGTGCCGGCATGGAAGCGCGGGTATTGGGCGTGCAGGGCTCACCTGTCGCACCCGCGGCATGCATGGAAGCGGTGGACGTTGCGGCGACGAATCGGTGACGCGTCGAGGCATCTGCCGAAGGTGCGGATGGGCGAGCTGGGCGGGGTGTGGGTTCACCACGTCGATTCGGTCAATCAACACGTGGATGAAGTGCGGCGGATTGATCCGGACGTGCTGTTGATTTACGGCGGCCGATTGGTGGCGGCCGAGGTGTTGTCGGCGGCCAAGGTGGCGCTGAACATCCATTGCGGCAAGCTGCCGGAGTATCGTGGGGTCCGAAGCGCGGTCTTCGCCCTGGCCCAAGGAGCCCCGGAACAGGTCGGGGTGACGCTGCACGTGGCGACGGCTTCGCTTGATGCGGGGGCGATTGTGCAATGGCGGGCGGTCGACCCGGCTGGGTCCAGGAATCTGGGACAACTGTCGGCCCGATTGACGGTCAGCGGATTTGACCTGGCGGTGCAAACGATTCGGCAGTTATCGGCCGGGAGCGTAAGGGCAGCCGATCAGATCGGACCCCCGCGGAATTATCAGGGGCGGGATTTGACCGAGGAAGTCGCACGGAGAGCACGGCGAAATCTGCGGTCCTTGGGCGCGTCGGCGGCCCCGGTGTCGTCCGTGACAGCTTGTGTCTCTTGAGGGCGGAGAGCGACGACGATACTATCGCGGCTTCCGGGCGAGGCTGACGATGTACGGGCTTGACCACCAGGTGGGAACGCGGTCCAGCTTGAGGCGGGTCAGAAGCTGTTTGACGCGGTGGGTGTACCAGGTGGCATAGCGGCCCACCTTGGGATGCACGTCGATGCCCGGGGGAAACCAGAAATCGAACGTGCCCCATCCGTCGCAGTAGACGATGTTCAGGCCGTTGGCTTGGAGGCGTCGCCGGAGCCTGCGGGCGCTCATGGCCCGCAAGTGGTGACCTAGCAGGGCTTGGGGGCACATCCACCGGCGCAGCCAATACTGTAACCCGCGAAAATTCGGCATAGTGATATGGACATACCCGCCCGGTCGCACCAGGCGGCAGTGGTGATCGACCATGTGGCTGTAATCGCTGAAATGCTCGATGACGCCCATGGAATAGACCAGGTCGAACAATTCGTCGGGTTGGTACGTGCGCAAGTCAGCCCGTTCCACGGTCAAGTGTGACAGGCCTTGGCGTTCCAAGTCATCGGCCAATTGATCGGCGATTTCAGAATAGTCGATGCCGTGGACCCGATAGCCCAGGCGGTCGTGGATAGCCCGCATGATTCGCCCGGGAACGCAGCCCACCTCGAGGGCCCGGAAAGCGGGTCCGGTGGGCAGGTGTTGTTCGAGCAGGGCCAGCCAGGGGGCGGTCCAGGGCGTCTGGGGGGTGGGTTGGCGCTGCCAGTATTGCTTCCAAAAGGCGGGACCGGCCACGTCGGTCGTGGTCATGGCGCCACCTCGGCGAGATTCCGCGGTGCGGGTGATGCGGTTGAGGCTGAGGTGATGTGAACCAGGGGCTCGATGTTGCAAATCCCGCTGGTGGCGTGCCCGTCGGTGACAGCCAGACCGGCGATGTTGCGTGCGAAGGCGTGGTAGCGTCGCAGCAGGGGGTCTTCGACGTTGATGCTGAGACGGTAGGCCCCGGGGCAAAAACGGATCGAAAACTCGAAGGCCACCTCGTAGCGCTGGCCGGCCTGCAGGTGAACGGGTTGATCCAGCAGGCGGGTGGTGGCGGTGTCGGCCACCAGGACGTTGTTGTCGGTTTGAATGACTAAGCCTATGGACACTTTGGCGTCGATGTCGGATGCGATTTCGACGCGCAGGACCGCCCGGTCACCGTTGCGGAAGGAGGCGCCGGGCGAGCCGTCGGGGTGTTCCAGGCTGACGTTTTCGACGCGGACGGCCCGGTCGGATTCGGAATCTTGGTCGGATGGCGCAGCCCGTTGGAGGGCATAGTAGCGGTGGATGGCGTGGGCGGCGTCGCCGTAGTATTCGACTTGGCCGTGGTGCAGGACCAAGCAGCGGTCGCACAGGGCGCCGACCGCGTCGGTGTTGTGAGAGACGAAGACCACGCCCACGCCGTCGGCCAGGAATTGGCGCATACGCTGGTGGCACTTGGTGCGGAAGTGGTAGTCGCCGACGCTGAGGACTTCGTCGACCAGGAGGAACTGGGGCTCCATGTGGGCGGCCACCGAAAAGCCGAGTCGGGCGTGCATGCCGCTGCTGTATCGTTTGATGGGCGTTTCGATGAAGTCGGACAACTCCGCGAAGTCGACGATGGCTTCGAATTTGGCGTCGATCTCGCGGCGGGTCATGCCCAGGATGGCACCGTTCAGGAAGATGTTTTCCCGGCCCGTCAGGTCGGGGTGGAATCCGGCGCCGATTTCGATGAGTGAGGAGAGCCGTCCCGTGACGCTTACGCGCCCCTCGTCCGGTCGAAGGATGCGGGAGAGGATTTTGAGCATCGTGCTTTTGCCGGCCCCGTTGGGTCCGATGATGCCCAGGGCTTGGCCCGGTTCGACGGTGAGGTCCACGCCGCGCAGGGCCCAGAAATCATCGCACCCGGTGGGGCGGGGGCGTGCCAGTAGACGGCGGGTCAGGGCGGGCAGGAGGTCGCGGAGTGAGTCGTGGGCGACGCCGCGCCGGAATCTCTTGCCGACACCGTGGACTTGGATGCTGGGTGGTTGGGGCATTGATCTGTGCGTGACTCAGCGTGGCTTGTTTATCAAAGGGCGTAATGTATTCGCAGGTTGCGTGATCCAGCCCCTTCCCTCGTTGTACCGGGAGAGGTTCCGGCTGCTTGGCGACGTCACCAGTTTATCGGATTACCGGACGTATGCCTTGAACCGGCCAGGCACCGGCGTGGGCGCTAACGTGCAAGGTCCGAAAAGTCGATATGCAGGCGGATGTCGAGTGCGCCAGAGTGCAAGGACCGATAATGTTCGGTGATGTGATCGCAGCCAGACCGGTGTTGTGGAACTTGGCCTGGCGCGAAATACGGGTACGGTACAAGCAATCCTACATGGGGGTGGCCTGGGCGTTGCTGGTGCCGCTGGCCATGATGCTGATCTTCACCTTCGTGTTTGCCCGGGTCACGCGGATCTCTGAAACGCTGGCCATCGGCATGCCCTATGCGTTGTTCGCCTACATCGGGTTGCTGCCCTGGACGTTCTTCGCCCAGAGCGTGGGGCAATCGACCCAGTCGTTGGTCGCCAATCGAAGCCTGGTTACGAAGATCTATTTTCCGCGGCAGGTGCTGCCCATCTCGGTGGTGGTCAGTTCGTTGTTCGATTTCGCGGTGGCGAGCCTGGTGTTGGTGGGATTGGTGGGGTACTTTCATCTATTCACCGAGTGGCGCTTCGAGCCGGGCGTGGCCCTGATCTGGCTGCCGGTGGTTTTTGGCGTGCAGTTGATCCTGATGGTGGGGTTGTCGCTGTGGTTTTCGCTGGGCAATTTGTTCTATCGGGATGTCAAGTACGTGGTGACGGTGGGGCTGCAACTGTGGATGTTCGTGACCAACGTGATTTATCCGCTGAAGACCTCGAATGAAGGCTTGCAGGCGTTGATCAATGCCAACCCGATGACGCCGATCATCGACGCCTATCGCCGGGCGTTGGTGCTGGGCCTGGCTCCGGACATGGGGCCGTTTGTGGGGGCGACGCTGATTTCGGTGGGGCTGCTGGTCAGTGGGTGGTGGGTGTTCGAGAAGGCGGAACCGAAGTTCGCCGAATGCGTTTGAGGCGGGCGCGTCTGGGCGGTTGCCCGACCGGCTGGTCGGCATTATTATGGTTGGGGTTTGATGTGTGGACGGAGGAGGCCTGCGATGAAAGTGTCCATCAAATATTGCGGTCAGTGAAACTACCTGCCCAAAGCCGCCAGTCTGGCGGATGCCATCAAGAGTGCTCTTGGGATTGAAGCGGAGTTGATCGAGGGGGCGGGGGGCGTCTTCGACGTCAAGGCCGACGGCGAGTTGATTTACAGCAAGGGTGAAACGGGCCAGTTCCCGGAGCACCCGGAAGTGCTGGAAGAGCTGGCTGCCCGGTCCAAGTAGAGGGGGGCGGGCGCTTTTCCGGGTTCCCAGGCGGTCCAGCCGGGGCTGTCGCGCCCCGTTTCGGCCATATTTTTCCATTCTTGCTGAGATTTATCTGGCATTAGGGCCGATAACCGGTAAATATTGCCACCCATGCGGGACGACGGGGTCAACCGTCGACGGGTCGGGGTTTGGCTGCGTGGATAGCGCGGTTTCGAGGTACGCGGCCAATCGGGTGCGGGAATCGGGAGCGGCCTTGGCGAGGCTGCATCGCGAGTGGAACGAACCCTTGTTTCGGAGCGTGCTGATGACTGGATTAGGCGGTTTGCGTGGCTCGATCTGTCTGATGGGTTTGGCTGGGGCGCTGTGGACGGTGCCCTGCCGGGCGCAGGATGAGGATCCAGACTCGACGAACACGACGACCTTGGAGAAGTCCACGTCGTTCTCGCTGCGCGGCGGGCCTTCGTATCTGCTGAGCTCGGAGAACGTTTTTGGGACGCCGGAGATTCCATGGCCCGGCTTTTTGACGGGCATGCGTTCGACGACGGATATGGGCCAGCGATTCGCGGATCCGGTGGGCAACTCGCTGTATTTCGAGAGCCCGTTCATCGAAACGCATTTGCGGTTCTTATATCTGTGGCATGATTTCCCCCCCGATTCGGAGTTGGCTGGTGGCGAGTTGACCGCCTGGGCGGGTCAAGTGCGGATTGCCCTGACCGACCGGTTGGCACTGATCGCGCCCAAGGATGGCTGGACGGACATTCAGACGGGCATCATCGGCGAGAATCAGGGTTGGAACGATTTTGCGGTGGGTTTCAAGTATGCCTTCATCGTGGACCCAGCCAACGATTTTGTCTTGACAGGAGGCCTACGTTGGGAGTGGCACAACGGGGATCGCGAAATCCTGCAGGGTGGCGACGCCGGTCACAACGAGTTGACGCCGTTCGTGGTCGTGGGCAAGGGCTTTGACAATTGGCATTTCATCGGAGATGTCGGCTGGCGGGCGCCAATGGATCACAATGACGGGAATCACATCATCTACTGGGACCTGCACGTGGATTGCGAAGTGGCTCCGGACGTCCTGCCGGGGTTCTTTCCGCTGTTCGAGATTCACGCCCTGCACTATTTGACGAACGGAAACTCGTTTCCGCTTTCGGTGGGCGGGTTGGACTACAC
>JBHHVM010000049.1:0-12657 GCA_046754265.1 Phycisphaerae bacterium | reverse complement strand
TGGTGTGCCTGACGATCGGATTCGTCATCGAGGCGGTCCAGGACAGCCTCGAGCTTGGCTTCATCCAAGCGGACGGAACGAATGGATCGTGATCCTTTGTCGGTCATGGGCGGCTACCTGGATCCTCGGCTCCACATTTCAAAGGACTGGCTTGACCCGCAGGGATGCGCGGGATGCACCCCGGGCAAGCTGAACCTCATCTCCTGGCCTGCCTGCATCCCGACGTTGCGGTTGCTACCTCGCTCTTCGGCGTTATGGCCATGCTGCTTGAGGCGGGCGTCGTCGCAGCTTTGGAGCCTAGCCGATTGCCACGGCCCCTTGCCTGACCCCGCGTCAGATGCCCGTTCTCATTCTGCCCCGATAATCCGGGCAGCCGTATCGGGTAGAGGTCCCGGACAAGGATAGAGTGCCAAGCAGTTCTCGGGCAGGGCCAGTCCGCCCGGGCCGAGGGTCGGGTGAACTCGGCTCGGACACCCTGGTTGGACGGGGTCTCGAGGCGCCGGCAAGGCCCGCTTCCGCCTCCATTGCGTCAGATTCCGCAGCAGGAGTGGAATATCCCACACGCCGTCGTGGAAGGGGGATCGGTGCACGGCGGCCGGTCATGCCCAGAACTGCGTTCCCGGCCCGCTAGGGGGGTTTTTTGACTTGGCGGTCCGATTCTCAGGCCCAAGCCGGTCGTGGCACGTCAGATGCCCTATTGATTGGCGAATCGACCCGGCGGTGGCCAAGATCGTTGACACCGGCACCGCCCATAAACGTCGGTTGCGAGCCAACGGCGCAATCATCCTTCCGCAACTTCCTCTCTCCGGCCCGATTCCGGAAGGGGCGCCGTTGGTTCTCCTTTTTTATTTTACGGCCCCCCAAGAGGTGAACAGCATGAGTCGGCCCCCTCTGGCGGTCTGGTTGCGTGAGGAGCATCTGAAAGTCGAGGCCTTGGCCGATCAACTCCGGCAGGCCGCCGCCGTGGTGCCCAGGGTCAGCTTGCAGGCTTGGATTAACCAGTTGGGCGAGCGCCTGGCCCACTTCCGGGCCCACATGGCCAAGCACATGGCCATGGAAGAGGAAGGCGGATACATGGCTGAGGTGTTGGAACGCCGGCCCAGTTTGGCCAAACGGGTCACCCGGCTTCAGCACCAGCACAAACAAGTCCGCCGGCTGCTGGATGATCTCTATCGACTCGTCGGCGACATGACGGCCGAGGACTTCTTGCTGGCCCACGATTGCAGCCACCGCATCGACAACCTGCTCAGCTACATCCAACGCCACGAGGAGGCGGAGAACGAACTGGTGGAATTCGTTTTCACCGACGATATCGGCACCAGGGATTGACCTGACCACGGCCCGCCTGCCTTTGGCATGGTTGTACCGCCTTCCGCTCGACACGTGTCGCGTGACCGCCTGAACCCCTCCTACAACAGCCCCAGCTTTTCCATGCGGTAGCGAATCGCATCACGGGTGAGCCGCAACAGGCGAGCGGCCCGGGTCTGGTTGTTGCCGGACCGTTCCAATGCCTGGCGGACCATGTCGTTTTCCAATTCATGCAAGTCCAGACCTTCGGGCGGCAGGATGAATCGGTCGACTTTTTCCTGGGGAGCATTGCGCCCCAGGATCAGGTCCTCGCTGCCCACGATGTCGCCGTTGGACAGCAGGATGGCCCGTTCCAGGGCGTTGCGCAGCTCGCGCACGTTGCCCGGCCAAGAGTAGTCCTGAATCTTCTGAAGGGCCTCTTCGGAGATGTGAGTGATGGGCTTGCGGAACTCCTTGGCGAATCGCGTGGCGAAATGTTGGGCCAGCAGTGCCACATCGTGGCCCCGGTCTCGCAGCGGCGGCAGGTCAATGGTGATGACATCCAGCCGGAACAGAAGATCGCGGCGGAAGTCGCCGTCTTCGATCGCCTTTTCAATGTCCCGATTGGTCGCGGCAATGACGCGCACATCGACGGAAATCTCCGCCGTGCCGCCGACGCGCCGGAAGGTGCGCTCCTCCAAGAAGCGCAGCAGCTTGGCCTGCAGGCCCGGCGGCATATCGCCTACTTCGTCCAGAAAGATGGTCCCCCCGTCCGCCAACTCGAACAGCCCCTTCTTCTGCGTCTTGGCGTCGGTGAACGCCCCGCGCTCGTGGCCGAACAACTCGCTTTCCAGCAACGCCTCCGACAGGGCGGTGCAGGTCACGTTCATGAACGGATGGGGGGCCCGGTCGGAGTTATAATGGACCACCCGGGCCACCAGGTCTTTGCCCGTGCCCGATTCACCCCTTAGAAAAACCGTGGACGCGCCGCTGGAGGCAACCCGGTTGATCGTATCGAACAGCTCGAGCATGCAGGCGTCGTTGCCCACGATCCGGTCGATACCAAACTCATGGACAAGGTGGCGGCGCAGTTCCCGGACCTCTCGGCGCAGGTGCGTGGTTTCCAGGGCCTTGCCCACCGTGCGGAGCAGTTGGTCCATGTCGAAGGGTTTTGCGATGTAGTCATAGGCCCCCAGCCGCATGGCATCGACGGCGCTTTCGATGGTGGAGAAGGCGGTCATCATGATGACCACCACGTCCTGATCGTGCTCCCGCACCCTGGCCAGCACGTCCAGGCCGGTCATGTCGGGCAGCTTATAGTCCAGCAAGATCAGGTCGAACGCGGTTGACTCCAGGGCCCGGACCCCGTCCCGGCCCGTGGCCACGTCGGTCACCCGGAACTTGTGGTCCTCAAACTTCTGGCGCAAGGACCAGCGGATCAGCTTTTCGTCTTCAATGATCAAAATCCGAACGGACATCGTGTTTCGTTTCGCTCTTCTTATCCGTCATCCGGTTTGGGCAGGTGAACGCGGACGGTCGTACCCCGGCCCGGCTCGCTGTTCAGACGCATGCTGCCGCCATTGGACTCGGCGATTCGCCTGCAGATGGCCAACCCCAAACCCGTGCCTCGGGTCTTGGTGGTATAGAACGGTTCCATGGCCCGCTTGCGGATTTCGGGCGTCATGCCCGAGCCCTCATCGCGGACCGTCAGGCAAGCGCCTGAATCCTGCTGAACGACGTCTACCCAGATGGATCCCCCTTCCGGCGACGCTTGGGCCGCGTTGAGGATCAGGTTGACCAGAAGTTGCTCGAGTTGCCCCTTGTCGGCGTAAGCAGTGGCTTGGCCGTTGGCTTCGTTGAATTCAACACGGACGTGCTGCACGTCGGGTTCGGTCCGCAGGACACTGAGGACGCGGCCGATCAGCTTGTTGAGCTGGACCGCTTGGCGATGCGGAGACGGCGGCCTGGCGTACAGAAGCAGGTCTTTGACCGTCGCGTCCACCCGATCGATTTGGGCCAGGATGTCGTCAATGATGGGGCGGTGCTGGTTGTTGGCTGGCAACGATGCCCCGATCACCTGGATGGCCCCGCTGATCCCCGCCAGAGGGTTCTTGATTTCGTGAGCCAGGGAGGCTGCCAACTGGCCGATCTCCGCGAGGTGCTCAGCCCGAACGAGTTGGGCCTCCATGGACTGGCGCTCGAAGTCGCGGATACGCTCCGAATAGCTGTCCTTGTAGCTTTCCATCATGATGGCCAAGTCCAGCAAGAGCAGCTTATGGAGCGAGGAGAGCTTCTCGGCCTTTTCCGCGATGTCCCGGTCATGCAGCCCCCGGACCAATTCCTGCCAGATCAACTCCATCCCCAACGGCATGAAGTGCTGCTGCAAACCAACCTGGACGTGGGTGGCACCAATTCGCAACCGCTTCACACAATAATCCGCGTCATACTCGCCGCTGAAGAGCTCTTGGAGCCACGCCAAGAGGACCTCCTTCTGACGGTCGATTTGTTCCGGGCCCTCTGTGAACACAGCACGAGCCTCGGTGTGTTCCAGTATGACTTCATAAAATCGATCGACCACCCGCGGAAACAGAGGTTCGGCGAAGGCTGCCAGTTGACGAACGTTTTCAGCGTCCCCCCGGCGAAACCCAACGTAAATCTTCAGGCTTTCCCAGAACCCGCGTTTCATGGCTCCATTATAAGCCGTATCTAGGGGCCTGCACCTACGCTTTCGTCCGGCTTGAGCAGGGATTCACCCGCAAGGTTAGCAACCCCCGTGCCGCCGCCGCCGGATTAACTCGACAGGCCTACCGCCGCTGATCGGGCCATCAGTGTGGCATTTGACGCATACCTGCGTGGTTTCACGCACTTACGCGGGAGTGGATGTTGGCGGCCTGGCCCGCGGTGGAATGGGGCGTTGACGCCGATTCTGAAAGTCACAGCACCCGAGCTCTCACCGTAGCGCGGCACATTGACGCAGCAGCGCGTCGTGTACGCCGGGTCCGGTGCAGCCGGCGTGGGGATCGGCCGCCTGGTGCGGGCCGCTATGCTGGCGGACGGTGCCCAGCCCCAGGACACGCACCGCCGGCAGGTCTTTGTGGACAGCCACGGCCTGGTCGAAGCAGGCCGACCGATGCTCGATGCCCACAAACGCGACTTCGCCATGAACCGCCAGGAGATGGAGCACTATGGATTCGCAGGAGAGCCCCCATTTCAACTGTTGGAGGTCGTTCGCAAGGTCAAGCCCCACATTCTGATCGGCACGACGGCCACACCCGGTACGTTTTCGGAGTCGATTATCAAAGAGATGGCCAAGCACGTGGAAAGGCCGATCATTTTCGCGCTCAGCAACCCGACGTCCAAGACCGAATGCACACCCACAGAGGCGTTGCGTTGGACCGCAGGCCGGGCCATCGTCGCGACGGGCAGTCCCTTTCCCCCGGTCACGCATGACGGTAGAAAGGTCGAAGTCGGGCAAGGCAACAACGTCTTTGTCTTCCCCGGCATCGGGCTGGGTTGTATCCTGGCAGAGGCTCACGAGGTCACCGACGAGATGTTTCTGGCCGCCGCCAAGGTCGTGGCCGACGCAGTGACGCCGGAGCGGCTCGAGGCCGGCGGAGTGTATCCCGATCAAAACCGGCTTCGCCAGATCAGTCGCCGGATCGCCTGTGCCGTCATGGTGGTGGCCCGCGACCAGAAAATCGGTAGGCTGATTGCAGACGATCAGATTGAACCTCTGGTGTCTGACGCCATGTGGTACCCGAACTACCCCCAGTTGGGAGGGGCTGATTGACGACTGACCGATCTGGGCCGGTTGCTCTTTTTGCCGATCATCAACGATCCTGGCAGGAGAACCGGTACGTCTATCCCGTGATCTCCCGCCGCAGCCGGGGGCTGAGCATCGGCATCAACCTGAACCCCGATGGGGCCTGTAACTTCGACTGCGTCTACTGCCAGGTGGATCGAGCCGCACTGTCCTCGGCGGATCCGGTGGACCCGTCCATCGTCGGGTTGGAATTGGACCGGGCCATCGCCTCGGCGCTGGCGGGCGATTTGTTCGATCATCCGCGTTTCGCCGACGTGCCCCCAGCCATGCGCCGGCTGTCGGACATCGCCTTCAGCGGTGACGGAGAGCCCACCACCTGTCCGCAATTCGCCGAGTGCGTGCGTGTGGCCGCCCACGTCAAGGCCCGCTATCGGCTGAACGACGTCAAGCTGGTGCTAATCACCGATGCCTGTTACCTGACGCGCCCCGAGGTCGAGCGGGGGCTGGCCATCTTGGCGGCCAATCAAGGTGAGGTGTGGGCCAAGCTGGACGCGGGGACCGAGTCTTACTTTCGTCAGGTCAACAGGCCTAACGTGTCCCTGACCGAGTTGATGGACAACATCACCGCAGCCGCCCGAAACTACCCCCTGTGCATTCAGTCAATGTGGATGGGTATCGACGGCCAGGACCCGGCCCGAGCTGAAGTCGAGGCCTTTGCGGCACGACTTAACCAGATCATCGCGGCTGGAGGCCGGATCAAAGAGGTGCAAATCTACACGCTGGCCCGAACGCCGGGGAGCGCATCGACTGAAGTGCTCACCGCGCTGTCGGTCGAGACGTTGCGTCAAATGGCTGATTGGGTGGGTCATCAGACACAATTGCCGGTGCATGTGTTCGGCCCGTCCGACTCGCAGGGCTGATTCCCGATTTGGCATCGTCGCCCAACGGCGGTGAGATCTTCCTAAAACCCCACTTGGACCAGGGCCATCAGCCCAAAGCCGATCATGAAGTACCAGGCGATTTGGGTTCGGCTGCGCGTTTCGAGGGCGTTGGGGATCAATTCGACGATCACCAGGTACATCATGGCCCCCGCGGCAAACCCCAGCATGGGCAGCATCAAGGGCTCGAAGAACCAGACCGCCAAACAGGCTGGAATGGCCGCGATAGGTTGGGGTAGGCTGGTGAGTGTGGCCACCCAGAAGCACTTCCAAATAGAGGCGCCGCCGCTGCGCATGGGCATAGCCACCGCCAGCCCTTCGGGAATGTTGTGGATCGAAATGGCGATGGCAATGTACAGGCCCAACCCCTCGGCCGATTCAAGCTGGTGTTCCGAAGCAAAGCCCACCCCGACGGCCACGCCTTCGGGCACCGAGTGCAGGGTCATGACCGCAAACAGCAGCGCTTCGGTCCGGCCGCCCAGGCGTTTGAGCCAGCCTGACTTAAGCCGGTCCGGGGTCAACCCGTTCTCAATCAGCCACATGAAGGAGCAGCCCAGGAAGAGGCCGCCCAACGTTTGCAACACCGGCCAAGCCCGCGAGGCCTGCTCGGTCTCTAACGTAAAGGCGGGCTGCAACAGGTTGTACACCGAGGCGGCGATCATCATGCCGCCGGCAAAGCCATAACCGATGCCCATGCGGCGCTTGATGTCGATCCGCGGCACCAGCAACGGCAGGGCGCCACACCCGCAAGCCAAGCTGGCCACGACACCGGCCGCCACACTGTAGTAAACGGTGGTCCACTCATTCATGGATTAAAGATCGTTCCTCTACGCGGGTCGGTCTGACGCCCACCGCCCCCGGAGGTGTTGGGTTCGCCGACGTGCATACCGCGCCGCCTTGAACTCGACAAGCCCCTGGCAATCGACCGGTGGATACCGCGCTGCTGTTTTCCCGACAAGCCATTCCCCCGGGCGGTGCGCGCCGGGTCTGGTTTAAGAGACGCACGGCCATGGGTGTCGGTAAAAACTGGCGACGGGGGCGTCAGGGATGTGGGTCGTGTTGGTGCCCCCGTCGTCGTGATCGTGCGCCGGATTGGTGCCCTCAAAGTGGTGCCGGCTGGATCGGCGCCCGTCCTCCCTTGGCTATCGCCGGGCCTGGGGCCCCCGCCGCGATGCCGTGTCACTCCTACGGGGCGCCGCGCGACTTATCTAGGGGTCTGCTGCGCGAAATACCCCGGAGGGTGTGGGAAAGCTCTCAGGCTCTGCCCGCTGCACGCTGTTTCGGGCAGGTATGTTCTGCCCAATGGACTATTCTGTGCATGAAGCGTGCCTTGCCGCGCAAAAAATGTTGAACGCCTGCCCGTTGTGCGTGGCCTCGGCTGGGAAAGGGGCCATGGCGGGTCACTGGGACGACTTGGGCACCTAGGCGTGTTCTGGCGGCTTGATGAGTTGAACCTCGCCGGCTTCGAGGCGCTGCTGGTATTGGCGCCAGTTCATGGGCTTGGCCCCGGTGTCAACCGGTTTCATCGTGATGCAGCCCTCCACCGGACAGATCAACGAGCACATGTTGCAGCCGACACACGTGTCCTGGTTGATGGTGAAGCGGTTGATGTACCCGTCGCCCGCGCCGTAGGCGAATTGTTGATTGCCGCTTGTGAAGGTGCGTTGCTCGACATCCTTTCGGCCCTTCAGAAACGCTTTGACGGGCACGGGTTCGATGTTGATGGATTGGTGGCACCCGTCCTCGCAGGCGATGTAGCAAACGCCGCAGTTGATGCACTTGGCCTGATCGATCTCAGCCACAACTTTGTAGTTCAGGTCCAGGTCGTTCCAGGTCTTGATGCGCTGGGCCGAGGCGCCGACGAACTCGGTGGGGCGTCGGAAACCCTTTTGTCGCATCCAGTTGGACAGCCCGCTGATCATCTCTTGGACGATGCGGAAGCCGAAATGCATGACCGCGGTGCAGACCTGCACGCTGCCGGCCCCCAGCAGCATGTGCTCAGCCGCGTCCTGCCAGGTGCCGATGCCGCCGATGCCGCTGATGGGGATGTCGATTTCGGGGTCGGTGGCGATTTGACTGACCATGTGCAGGGCGATGGGTTTGACGGCCGGTCCGCAGAAGCCCCCGTGGCTGCCCAGGCCCGCGACGTGCGGAATGGGGTAAAGCGTGTCCAAATCGACGCCCATGATCGAGTTGATGGTGTTGATCAGCGAGACGGCGTCGGCGCCACCCTCTTTGGCGGCCCGGCCCATGGCCCGAATATCGGTGACGTTGGGTGTCAGTTTGACGATGACCGGCGTGCGGGCCACTTCTTTGACCCATTCGGTGATCATGCGGGTGTAGTCGGGCACTTGGCCGACCGCGGCGCCCATGCCGCGTTCGCTCATGCCGTGGGGGCAGCCGAAATTGAGTTCCAGCCCATCGGCGCCGGTGTCTTCCGTACGCTTGACGATGTCGTGCCAGGTTTCGCGCTTGGATTCGACCATCAGCGAGACGAAGACGGCATGGTCGGGGAAGTCGCGCTTGACGTTGGCGATTTCGCGGAGGTTATCAGCCAGCGTGCGGTCGGTGATCAGCTCGATATTGTTGAGGCCCATGACCTTTCGGCCGTCGTAGTCCACGGCTCCATAGCGGGAGGAGACGTTGACGATGGGCTCGTGGTTGAGCGTCTTCCACACCGCCCCGCCCCAGCCGGCTTCAAACGCCCGCCGGACCTGATACTCGGAGTTGGTCGGCGGGGCACTGGCCAGCCAAAAGGGGTTGGGGGCTTTGACGCCGCAAAAGTCGATGGACAGATCCACGTCGCCGTTGGAAAAACGGTCGCCATTGTTCATCCGGGCAATCTCCAGGTCGCGTATCACACGGCGTTCCCAGCGGTACGAAAGCATGGCCATGTTACCGTCTGGGCCGTATAATGGGAATATCACGCCAGGCATCGATCGGCTATCACTGGCCGCATCGGACGTCTCGGCCTTCTGCCGCCGCTGGCGCATCAGCGAGTTGGCATTGGTTGGGGCCAGGCTGGGCGATTCTGCTGAACCTGAGAGCGACATCGACTTGTTGGTGACCTTCGCGGCGGATGCTTCCTGGACCTTGCTGGATCACCTCCAAATGCAGGGCGAGCTGTCCGAGCTTCTAGGGCGCCCGGTCGATTGGGTGAATCGCCGGGCTACTGAACGCAGCGCCAACCGCCTCAGGAAACGTCAAATCCTGGGATCGGCTAGGGATGCATCTCGCTTGTTCTTGCGGGTTATCCGAGCCGCGCCCCTGACGGCGACTTTGAATGCGCCCGAGTAGGAAGCATGAAAAGGAGCCGGAAGGAAGCGGTTGCCGGTCCACTCCCTTCAAGCTTCCTTCTCGGGCGTTTTCAGGGTCGCGGCTCGGTTTGGGGGCGCCAATCCGAACCCGCAGTTTCAACTGTGTCGTCACACCAGTTGCCGACGAGGACGAGTAGGTGGTGTTTTGGAACCTCTCGTTGCGGTTTAAGGCGGGGTGGGGGCCCCGTCCATGGAGCTACGTCGCGGCGCTCTTGCAAACCTCCCGGGCCAAGCTGGTGGCGTAGGAGCCCGGGGGCAGGCTGAAACGAAGTTCGATGAACGATCCGTGGGCGTCGCTACCCCCCGAAACGCCCACGTCTTGGGGTTGGACGCGGAGGGGACGGCGGGCGCCGTCCAGTCGTTCAGCCCCAACCTCGGTCAAGTCTTGCGGTGTCAAACCCGCCTCGGCGAAAACCTTGGCTTCGATGGCGCCCGGTTGCCCAACCGGCTGGCTCATCTTCTTGCCGATCAGCGGGCCCGTGGGGGAAATCTCGAAGCGGTCGGCCCGGGGCTGTTCGGTGTCAGCATCGGTCACTTGGAAGACGGCGCCGTTGACATGTTTGACAGCCAAATCGCCGTGCAAGAGTCGGCCAAGGTCCCGAAGGCGGGTTTCGGTCACGCGGTTGAACAAGGCGCTTTGCATGGCACTCAGAAAGATCCGCCGAGCAGGCCAGGCCAGCGAGCGCCAGGCTCGATCGGGCTCCGCCTTGCAGCGATCCAGCGCAAAACAGGCCTGGCGCCGTTCCCGGTATTGACTGGGCCAGGCTTTGCCAGCCTCGACGAATTGGCCGGCGTCGAACAGTGTGCGGGCCTGTCGGATCGGCGGACTGTCCGCCTCGTCGGGTCGGCCCAGCATGATTTCCAGGGCCAGGCCATAATCGCCGCGCCCAGCCGCCATTCCAATGGCCGCGTTGTCCCCCCGCAGGCCAAACCGTTGGGGACCGAAATAGTTGGGCATCCCCTTGTCAATTAACACGTCCAGCACCGCCCGGGCCCGGTCCGGCGATTCGACGTCCAGCTCGCGAATCTTGACCACGAAGCGGTTGCCCTTGAGGTGCCCCAGTTTGAGCTTGTTGGTATGCGTCGAAACCTCGAGAACCTCGATCCCAGCCAAGTTCAGGTCCGCCACTTTCGCCGGATCGACGTGTTCGATGCTGACGGTCTGGCGGGTCACTGCCCGGGCGTCTTTCAGGCCGGCATAGCCGATTTTTCGCCGGGGGACGTCCAATGCAGCCGCAATGCGGGCAATAGCGGACTCGGTGGATAGGCCGGTCTTTTGGATCAGGGCGTACGTGTGGCTGCCGTGTCCGCTTGGGGGATAGGCCGGAATCTCCTCCACTTGAAAATCTTCCGGGCGGCATTTGAGCTCACCGCCAATGCCGGGCAGGTCGGCCGTCAGCAGGGCGAGGCGGGGCAGGGCCATGGCGGCATCGTATCGGGGGCGGGCCGAGGGGAAAAGCTGTCCCGGGTGGCAAATTGGATGGATCAGCCCCGATCGGTTATACTAGGAGGGTTCGTCCAATCAGATGGAGATGTTTATGAGTTCGGGCAATGTGCAACAAACGACGGCTTCCTTGAACCCCCAGTCAGCGCGGAGCCAGGCGATTCGTGAGTTCGTGCAGGAACATGCCGCCGGCGAGCATGAAGACCTGCTCGGTGAGATGATGGTGACCTTGTGCCGCCTGGCGCGGGACGGTTGCGGCCGCGGCGAAATGAAGATCCTCAACACCGCCCTGAAAGAGTTGCGCTACGGGTTTAAGGTGTTCGCACCCTATAAGGACGTGCCTAAGGTGAGCATCTTCGGGTCGGCCCGGACGCCGCCGGAAGATCCCCAATACAAACAGGCAGTCAAGTTCGCCCAACTGATGCGGCAGGCCGGCTGGATGGCGATTACCGGCGCCGGCGATGGCATCATGCGGGCAGGCCACGACGGCGCCACCCGCGAGGCGAGTTTCGGCGTGGCCATTCGCCTGCCCTTCGAGCAGAGCACCAACAACATCATCGCCGACGACGAAAAGCTGGTGAACTTCAAGTACTTTTTCACCCGCAAGCTAATGTTCGTCAAAGAGGCCCACGCCATCGTGCTGTTCCCGGGCGGTTTCGGAACGCAGGACGAGGGCTTCGAAGCCCTGACCTTGATCCAAACCGGCAAGTCCAGCCCCATTCCCGTCGTGATGGTGGATGAGCCTAACGGCACCTATTGGCAGCATTGGCGCACCTACCTGCAATCCGAGCTGCTGCGCACCGGAATGATCAGCGAACCCGACATGAACCTGTTCTATCTGACCGACGACGCTCAGCAGGCGGTGGACCACATCACCACCTTCTATCGGCGATACCATTCGTCCCGGACCGTGCGCCAGGAGTTGGTGATTCGAATGAAGTCGAAACTTCCCGACGCCAGGGTCGAGCAACTGACCGACGAGTATGCGGACATAGTCGTCGAAGGAAAGATTCGCCAGGTGGACGGGCCGCTCGAAGAAGAGCATGGTGAGTTCCCCGACCTGCCCCGTTTGGTCTTTCGCTACAACAACCGGGGCGCCGGGCGTCTACGGCTACTAATTCACGCGATCAACGAGGCAGACTAGCAGCGCGTCCCAACACCCATGTGGCACCGGTTTTCAACATGTGGCACCGGTTTTCAACATGTGGCACCGGTTTTCAACCGGTGAGAAACACAGGTTACTAACCTGCGCCACACTTTCAGGATGCACTCAAAGTGGAGGCCAACTGTTTCCTATCTTTGGGATCCAATCTCGGGAATCGGGTCGAGAATCTGATCGCAGCCGTCGAAGCTCTGGCGAGCGACCCGCGTTGTCGGCTGCTGGCGGCGGCCGATCTATTCGAAACCGCCCCGGTCGGTGGGCCCGTCCAACAGGGGCTGTATTTCAACACCGTCGTCGCCCTCCGAACCGCAATGCCGCCCCTGGACCTGCTGAACTTCGGGCTGGGCATAGAGCAGCGCCTGGGACGACGCCGAACCGTGGCCAACGGTCCCCGCGTCATCGACATCGACCTGCTGCTTTATGACGACCTGGTCTGCGACTCGCCGGCGCTGGTGTTACCCCACCCACGAATGCACCTGCGGCGCTTCGTCTTGGAACCGCTCATGCAGGTGGACGCCGAGCGCATCCACCCAACCTTGAAACAGACATCAGCCCAATTGCTGGCCGCCATGGTACCGGGTGAGTTTCGACGCCAGCGCTGTGTTCGCGTCGATCATTCAGCCTGGACCGGCCGAGTGCGGAGCCTGTTCGTCTGCCGGGGCGACTCGGCGGCCTAAAGGGGCTGGAGGCCGTGCATGACAGTTTAGGCGGCCCAAAGTAGGGCAGGGGTGGCACGGTCTGGCGAA
>JBHHVM010000048.1:0-12775 GCA_046754265.1 Phycisphaerae bacterium | reverse complement strand
CCGGTGGTGACCCGACCATTGCGGTCTATGTCACCCTGCAAACTGCGCACCACCGGGCTGCCCGACACGCCCACGCCGATTAGCGATTTGATACCGGTCATATCCACCCGGCAGCACTCTTGGTCCGGCAAGGGCGGCTGGAAGTTCAATAGCACCGACGAATTCCCTTGCAAAGCCGTTGCTACTACGCCCGAATACGCGGTGGCCGAACAAACCACCGACACGTTGGCCCCGTCGACCGTCGCGGCATCCATCGGTTCGCTGAGTTGCACCACCAGCCGCGAGACCCCGCCGGCCCGCGACTCGATGTCGTTCCCGTGCATATCAAAGCAAAACGTCCCTGCCGAGCCGTGATCCTTGCAACTGTTCACGGCCAACACAATCGGCGCCTCACACGAATCGGGCACCCCGTTGCTGTTGACGTCGGGTTCGCCGAACAGGCTGATATCGAATCGGTCCAAGGTGTCATTGTGATTGCAGTCCTGGCCGGGGCCTTTCAAGGTCCGGGTTCTGCCGGCCGGATCACCGGGCTTGAAAATGCCCACGGTCGCCTCGGCTGAATCCGGCCTGGCGTCTGACTTGAAACGGAAATTATACAGCGTGCCCCAGCGCAGGGCGTTGGCATTGGGATTGCTGGCGAATGGCTCGGTGGACCAGGTCAGCGCCCCACCGCTCCGATCGGCTGTCCAGTCGGCGTTGGAATACAACTCGTTGCTGTGGGTGTCCACGTCGTGGAACTGGATGTCCCAAAGGTCGGCCCAATCCGAGACCTGGATCGAAAACGACCCGGCTGCCCGGTCCGAGTTCATGTTGTAAACGGCATACTCGTACTGCCAGACCAAGGCACCCAACTGATCCGCCTTGTAGCCCAGGATCATCAGGCCGTCCCCGGGCACATTGATGTCGACGAGCTCCACGGCCGGGTCAAATCGGGGCCAGGCTTGGATGGCCGGCTGCGTCTGTCGCGTGCTGCCGGTAAACACCAACTCGAACCCTCCGCCGGTCAGATCGCCGACCGCTATCTCACGCCAGGACACGTTGTTATCACCGTTGCCGGCGGCTGCATCATCGGCAGTCACATAGTGGGCCTCGCCGACGAAGGTCGCGTTCGGATTCAGATTTGGATCGACGTCCTGCACGGCCACCTGCAACCGGCGGTCCAACAGGCCCGAATACGGCGGGCTGGTAAACGGAAATGGGAAGCTGCCCGTGACCGGGTCCACATCCGATCGGGGGCCCAGGTTCGATTGCATGCCGTTCAAGACTGTTCCATAGGTATCCGAACAACCCAGCCCCAAGGTCCGGCAATCCGTAAAAAAGCAGCCCAGGTTGCAATCGTTGTCGCTCAAGGCACAAAACCCGTGCTTGAGCCAACTCATCCCGATCTGCTCGAAGCGTCCGTCCTCATACCTGTATAGGTTCTGTGCGATGACCGGGTGGGCCGAGGTTTCCGCCTCCCACCTGAGCGTCTGGGTTCCGATGTTGCACGATGTCGTGGCAATCGCATAAGCGCTCACGCCGTTGACGGTGGCCAATTTCTCAATCAGCGGCAGCACGCCCACAATCACGTCCGGGCCGATGGTGAAACGATTCTCCTCTGCCAACTGGGCCGCGGCATCCGCCTGGGCATCACTTCCGACAAGTTCGGCCGGCTTGATTGCTTCGACGGCCGCCTCAATCCACCCCACAAACACGGTTTGACCCGCCACGGCCGGTACACCCAACTCGTCGGCCCACAAGTCGGCCACGCTTAATTCGATGCCCTCCAACGCCAGTCGCCCGGCCGACGCGTCGAAACGAACGGCACCGGGCTCAAAACCAAAAACCACTCGACCCGTATTGAACCGATCGCGCACTTGCCAGCCCTGATCCGTCAACGACACTTGGAGGTCACCCACCGGCAGATGTGCCGCCCCTGCATCCACGACCAAGTTCATTCGCACGACGACTTCGAGCGCCGAGTCGCCGTCCACGAATCGATCGAACCGACCGTCCACCGTGCGAAAAGCCAAACCCCGGACTCCATTCAATGGATACAATGAGGATCGTGCTATCGAGGAGGGTTCGACCGAAATGGTCAGCCCAGCCTGCGACCGCCCTGCATCGGCGCCGGCCTCCAACATCGCATAGCCATCGGTCGTCCGCCAATACTGGACACTTGGGGCGGCCTGCGGCGGGGCCGCTTGGATGATCTGCGGCTGCACGACACAAAGAAACATGGCCACGCAGGTTTCGGCCGCGCGGCCGCGCGGGCCGCTACGGGGTGGATCCGATGCGAATTCGGCCTTGCGAATCACCCCGGCTCCCCTGCCGCGGCCATGCTAAGATAACGTTCCGCGGCCTCCATATCCCCCAGCGATGCGTGCAGCCGGGCCAGCAGCCGATAGGTTTCCAACCGGCCCGGGTCCAATCGGACCACTTCTTCCAATTCTGATTTGGCCGACTCCCAGGCCCCGGTGGCCAAGTACGCCCGGGCCAAAAGTTGATGGGTCTGGGCATCTTCGGGATGGACGCGCAGGGCCGCTCGGAAATGTTCGATCCCTTCTTCGAATCGCCCCGTCGCACACAACATGCCGGCCAGATTTTCGCGGGCCTCGATGAACTCCTCGTCCAGGGCCAGTGCCCGCTGGAACCGCCGCACCGCCGACTCGTTTCGGCCGACCGATGCTTCCAACACGCCGTAGTTGAAACACAGCGTGGCGTTGTCAGGATGCTGGGCCAACGCCGCCTCGAAGACGTTGAGCCCGTCGGCCACGCGCCCCATCCTGGCCAGGGTCATCCCCAGTCGAATGGGAATACCCGCAGATCCGGGATCCAGAGCTACCGCCCGGCGCAACTGCTCCACTGCCGGCTCCAGGCGGCCTTGGGCCGCCAACACACTGCCCCAGTCAAAGGCAATGCCCCCATCGCCCGGTGCCCGAGTTTGGGCCTCGTTCATGTAGCGGTCGAACCCCTCTGGATCACCACTTAACAAGCTGAACCAGGCCAACTGACGTGACGGCGGCACGGCCGGTGACAACGACCAGGCGCGGGCCCGTCGGGCGTGGTGCAGGCCCCGGGCCGCCAACTGCGCATATTCCTCGGGGACGTCCGATTCCTCTCGCTCGAAGTCCAACAGATCGTGCCGGGCTTGGACCAAACGATCATAAACCCATTGAGCCGAGCGGGTGTGGTATTGCACCACCCCGCTGTGGGCCCAGAAGACCCAAATCGCCGTCACGCACACTCCAAAGACCTTCCCGCCGCGCTGGACTCGGCCTGCCCTTTTCAGCGTCCAGCGCTGAATGGTCACGGCGGGCTTGTAGGCCAAGCGAACGAATTGCACGCTCACAAAGGCCAGAATCCCGGACAACCCCAACGAGAATAGGAACGGCACCAGCCCGTAAAGCCCTCGAAACACGAATAGACCGGCCAGGAAGAATCCGGCCAACATCAACTCCTCGGGCCAGGTGTAGTCGTAGCGCCGCCGGGCGGTGCTGGGCCGGCCGGCGCCCGCCAGCAAGGCCGGCTTGCCGAAGCCGAAGTACAGCGCATCCTCCGGGCAGACACTGACGCAATCGTGGCACTTCATGCATTTGCTGTCCACCACCATGCCGTAGTCGCGCACCTGCTGGTGTACGCGCACGTTCGAGCTACACGCCACCGTGCAATGCCCGCACCCCGAGCAGGCATCGGTCACCCGAATCCGGCCCGGTGCCAGCCGGTCCATGATCCGAAAAACACCGCCATAGGGGCAGGCGTAATTGCAGAAACCCTTGGACCCCAGAAAGTAGATAATGGCGAACCCGCAGGTTCCCAGGGTCATGACCGCAACCGTGATTCCGGGAAAACTGGCCCAGAATCGGCTGGTGGTCAGCGCCGATGCGCGGTATCCCAGATCGTCCCCCACCCACAGCCGGTACGCCACCGGGTAAAGGTACATGTAGACAAACGCGCCCAAAGGCACCAGCACCAGCAACCGCGACCGAAAAGGCTTGGGGCGCAGCCCTATCTTGCCCAACAGCCATCGGCTCAGGTCTTGAAGTGCGATCAGATGACACGCCCAGCCGCACACAAACCGGCCAAAAATGGCTGTGCTCAGTATCGCCAACCCAAAGAAGACCACGCCCGCATTGATGATGCCGTGCTTGCTGAACTCCATCGCTTCGGAGGGCTCGATCGGGCTGACCGTGCTGCCCGCGTTCAACCAATGGGCGACATGAATGGCGATCAACACGTGAATGCCGATCAGCACGGCAGCCCGCCACTTGCTCATCTTTGAGGGCTGAACGCCGGTGCGGCTGGGCAGGACCGGCAACGGCCTATCCTTGCCCGATACGGTTGGAGCGCAGGTGGACATTGAGGTTTGATCGGCGATGGTCGTCTTGGAGACCGGCGCCATAAGAAACGCCATCCTTCAGCACTATGGCTGCTGGGCACGACGGGAACGGCCGGGGTGGCTGCGTTCCCCTCCTGTTTAGATTCCTAGACCCCTGCATCGGCACTGTCAACATGCACAGCCCGAATCGGCACCCAAAAACGCTCAAACACGCTTTGACGCCCCATATTCCCCGTCAACGGTCCGCCTGAGCAGTCAGCCCCATTTCGGGGCGAGATTCTGATTCTGTCTGCGGCGACCTCACCGTCCCTGCAAACGCGCCAGGCCTGCCACAGCCTACATGCTTCCAATGAGTCCAGTAACCGTCCTTCCTGATTCGGTCAGCCAATAATAACGACTGCCGGGCCGGGAGTTTGTTCGGCATTATCGGGCTGTCTCGCATCCGAAACGGCCCTCAATCGCAGGGCGTTCCTTCCCGATCTAAGGTTGAGTGCGCATACCAGCCAACTCAGGCCCCGGGTGTGCCAGGGACTCTCAATGAGCCAATGACAGGGTAATGGCACTTTTGACCAATTCACAGTCCGACGCCGGCGGGTCCCGCATCCTCATCGCCGACGATGATCCGGCGGCCATCAAGCTGTTGGAACGGCACCTGGCCCCGGGCGGCTACGACATTCTGGTGGCCCATCACGGGCTCGAAGCCCTCCATCTGGTCTTAACCGAACAGCCGGCCATGATGATCACCGATTGGTGCATGCCGCAGATGGACGGGCTGGAATTGTGCCGGACGCTGCGGGCTGAACCCAGCGCCGGGTTCGTCTACATCATCGTGACGTCCGCATTTCCGGACGAAGACCGCATGGTCGAAGCCCTGGACGCCGGGGCCGACGATTTTTTGGTTAAGCCGATCAGCCGTAACCGCCTGCTGGCGCGGGTCCGGGCCGGCCAGCGCATCGTCGATTTGCACCGAGACCTCGAGCGCCGCAACCGGGACGTCCATCGCATCAACGTCGAATTGGCCGTCTCGAACCGGCGGCTCAACACTCTGGCCACGATCGACGACTTGACCGGCGTGTTCAACCGGCGAGAGGCCATGGCTCACCTGGCCGAGGTGTGGACGGCCGGCGATCGATATCAGGAATCCCTGTCCTGCGTTCTGCTGGACATCGATGGATTCAAGGTGGTCAACGACACTTTTGGCCATGCCGTCGGCGACCAGGTTCTCAAACAGACCGGCAAGATCCTGCGAGACACGTCGCGTGCCGGTGAGGCTGTCTGCCGCACGGGCGGCGAAGAGTTTCTCATCGTCTGCCCCAAGAGCGACGCTCAGACCGCCTTGAGTGCGGCCGAACGGGTCCGACAAGCCATCGTGGCCAACAATGTCCGATGCGCCGGGCGCGATCTTTCGGTGACCGTGAGTTTGGGTGTCGCCCAGCGCGACGACCACATGAGCGGTCCGGATGATTTGCTCAGGGCGGCTGATGAAGCGTTGTACGCCGCCAAGCGGGCGGGCAAGAACCGGGCCTGTCTGGCGGGCCCGGGCTCAGAACCGGCCATTGTGGGCCTGGGGCCCGAACCCCGCGAGCAGCCGGCCGACGATGCGGTGACGGTCCTGGTGATGGGCGCCGATGTCCAGACGCGTGCCGTCTGCCGCGAGGTGATCGGTCGATTAGGGTATCACGTGCATGAAGCCGTGGATGGCGAGGCCGGCCTCACGGCCATTAAGGAACATCAACCCGCCGTGATTCTGTTGGACGGTGACATGCCGGACATGGATGGCCGAGATTGCGCCCGCCGCCTAAAGGCCGACCCCTATACCCGCGACATTCCCATCATCATGATGGGGCCTGGGCAACCGAAAGACGACGTTCTGGCCGGTGGGGACGACTACATGGCCAAGCCCCTCGGCGCCCAGGAATTGGCCCTGCGAATCGACGCCATGGCCCGGCTGCACGGCAGCATGGAAGAATTGCAGCGCAGCAACGCCGCCCGGGGTGAACAGGCCCGGCGGTTGAACCTGCTGCTGGACCTTTCGCAGTGCATCACCGTGGCTGAGGACCTCGAGGTCATTCTGGAGCGCACCGCGACCACCGTGGCGGAGTTGACCCTGTGCAAGAAGGTGGCGATTCTGCTGGCCGAACCGGACGGCCAAAACCTGCGGGTGGCTTTTGCCTACGGGCTTGACGCAGCAGCGGCCGGCAAGGCCAGGGTGCCCCTGGGGCGTGGAACGGTCGGCAAGGCCTTCTCCACGGGCACGCGGCAGATCCTTGCCCCGGGGCAGGCCGGTCCGGCCGATCTGGCCATGGAAGACCCCGCCTTGCGCTTGCGGTTGCCGATGGTGTGCAATCCGTTGATTGCGTCGGAGTGCACCGTGGGCGTGCTGGTGACGGCCGAGCCCATGGAGGGCGACGATTTCAGCACGCGCCAACTCCAGTACATCGATATGGTCTGTAACCTGGCGGCGTCGGCCATTCAGGAAAACGTCACTCGCCAGGACCGGGACGATGCCCGCAACTCCGTGGTGGAAGCGTTGACCACGCTGGCAGAGTGTCGCGACAACGACACCGGCCGACACTTGGAGCGGGTGACGCGCTACTCGGTCATGTTGGCCGAACACCTGCGGCGATGCGGCCCTTACGGCGAGGAGATCGACGACCACTTTCTGGCCAATCTACGCCGGGCCGTGCCACTGCACGACATTGGCAAGGTCGGCACTCCAGACCACATTCTGTTCAAGGCCGGTTCGCTCGATGACGCGGAAATGAACATCATGAAGACCCACGCCGAGCTGGGGGCCCAGACTATTCGGGCGGTGATGTCCAAAGCGCCCGGAACGGGATTCCTGGTGATGGCCGAGCAGATCGCGGCCAGCCATCACGAGTGGCACGACGGGAGTGGATACCCCTGCGGGTTGGTCGGGGCCCAGATCCCGCTTTGTGCCCGTCTGACGGCGGTGGCGGACGTCTATGACGCCTTGACCACTCGCCGGCCTTACAAGGAACCGTTTTCCCACGATAAGTCGGTGCAGATCATCACCGAGGGCAGCGGCACGCACTTCGACCCCCACCTGGTGGAGGCCTTTCTGGCCCGAGAGCAGGAGTTTGCCGCCTTGGCTGCGGAACTGGCGGATGAAACGGTCGGACAATCGCCGGAGCGGGCGGACAGTCGGACGGCCGAGAAGCGCGTAGCCGTTTCGGCTCAGTAGACTTGCGGGATTGAGTCGTTACCGGGCCGCCATTGTTACATCCGCGCAGCCTGAAACACGGCCGCAGCCAAAGCAATCGGCCCACCCTGGCTCTTGACGCGAGGATGGGCCGGTTGATGGTTGGACGATGGTAACCGGGTCTATACTCGGCCCCGTGTGCCTGTGTAGCTATTTCACTTTGTATCCGGTCACGGTTCGCGATGACACTTCGCCGCTTCCGCTGCTTGTCACCACTTCCCATCTGGCAAAAGAAGGCACGACCAAGAGTGAGGCCGGGCGGTTTATCTCTGCCAGAGTCAGAACGGAATCCTTTGGCCACCAGAGATCGGGGTGCCGCGATTCGTCTTCGGTCAGGTACCCTCCGCTGCCGTCAAAATATGTGGCCGTCAGGCCCAGGCCCTTGCCACGGCGGTGCCGATAGGTACGTGTGGCTTTCGCCCGATCTGAAATCGAAAGATGGAAGTCTCGAAGGAAAGTCTCTTTCAGGGCCGCACCACCGCTAGAAAACGCTCCGCCGAATCGAGCCTGCCAATTGATATCGTAGTCGGCCTGTCCAGTCGAGGTGATGAAACGCCCGCCATCACTAATGAACACCTTGGTGCTGGGATGCCCGATCTTGTCGATCCGAGGAGCATAACCCTGGGGGAGGAACCAAGCATCGCCCTCTCCGCCGGCGGCTACACCCGCCTGGGCGTCCGCGTAAGGGGCGTTGGTGGCGGCGTTGGACCATACGAGCATTTGTCGCACAGTGTAGTAGCTGGGTGCCCGGGTAACTCTCCAACTCGCGCCGGCCGCCTGGGAACCGTTGTATGGAGGCGACCGGAATTGATTCTTGGGACAGTTGGTCGAGTCGACGTACAGCTTAAACTGGTCGGGCCGTTCGGTGGGGGGAGAGTCCATGTCGGAGATAGGCAAAAACCAATCCCAGGACTGCATTCTTTTGACGGGCAAGAAGACCTCGTCGGGGGCCCATTGGGCGTTTTTGGGATGTTTGAGGATCACACTACCCGAGGTGCCGGGGCCGCCCACCAAATAATCGCGGTTCTCGCCCTGGTATATGGCATTGCCCAGTGCAAACCCCTTTTGATTGGACAGGCACACGACTGTCTTGGCCTGCTCGCGGGCGCTCTTGAGCGAGGGCAGTAGAATAGAGATCAGCAAGGCGATGATGCTGACCACCACCAGCAGTTCGATAAGGGTGAAGGCACCCTTCCTTGGGCTTGCGTGGCTGTTTGGTGTTAGCCTGACGGGGTCCATGGTCTGCACTCCTGGTTTTTCGTTTAGGCCCGCGTTCGTATCCTATTTATCGGGTCGATGGCACAACACCCGCAGTGTTGCCTCCATGCATTCTAGCGGGTTTCCCGCCTGGGGGCCAGCCCTCAGCAGTACGACCCCGCTTAACCCGCCCGGTATTCCCGGCTACTGGGGCGGGGATTCCTCGGCGGGCGGGCGCGGGTTGTGGCCCGTGGTAATGTGCCCACACTTGGGGCATTCGGTGGGCTTGGCCTTGTTGGGGTCCTTGCCCTCGGTCCGCAGGCGATACGTGTTCAGGAGCACAGGGGTGCCACCTGCAGGGCCGCATTCGTTCCAGAAGCACATCTCGGCCGGCCAGAGGGTTTCCTCGCCGGTGTCAGGGTTCTTAAGCGGGAACCCCGGCATGTCTTCCTCCATGGGAATCTGGTAGACCTTCTCGGTCTTGCCGTCAATGCAGGTCAGGGTGTTGGCCTCTTTGAGATCGACTTCGGGGCCCGAACCGCTGAAAACCGCCCGGGCGGCAAAGATCACCAGAACGGCGGCCGCGGCCATCAGCCCATATTTTTTTATCGATTCGTTCATCGGACCGGTCACTCCAAAACGCGCGGAACCGCTGCCAAGAGCGGCATTGTACAGCAGCCCTTAAACCGACGCCAGGGTGGCACCGGGATTCGGCCTGTTGAAAGTTTCGGTGCCCCGGGGCGCTTATTTTATGCACCGATAATGCCAAGGTCTGCCCTGGGTTTGTGTCAAAAACTGTGCAGGGGGTGAGGCGATCAAGGGGTGTCGTCTTCGGCGTCCGGGTCGGTGTTGGTCGGGGCGGGATCGGCCGGCTGAGAGGTGGGCTGGCGCCGGGGGTCCGGCATGCGTTTTGCCAGTGCGTCCAGCAATCCGGGGACTGGTTCAGCGCCCAGGGCCCGAGCCTGGTAGAGGTGGTCCCAGGCCCGCTCAAACTGCTCCAGCTCGAGCATGGCGGCCACGAGGTTGAGGTGGGCCAGGGCAAAGTCGGGCTGGAGCCGAACCGCCTGCTGCATAGCCTGGACGGCCTCGGCGACCTGGCCATCCTGCCAGAGCACCTTACCCAGGCCATTGTGGGCGGGGGCGTATTCGGGATTTATTTCGATGGCCCGGCGGTAGGCCTCGATGGCTCCGGTGTTGTCGCCCAGCCCGTCGAGGGCGATGCCCAGATTGCTGTGGGCCAGGACCACGGTGGGGTCCAGCTCCGCGGAGCGGCGGTATGCGTCGGCCGCCCCTTGGAGGTCGCCTTCGGCATGAAGGACGACGCCGAGCGTGAGATGGGCTTCGGCGTGGTCGGGTTTGAGCTCAATGGCCCGGCGGAGGAGCTTTTTGGCCTCGTCGGGTTGGCCCGTGCGAAAGCGGAGGTTGCCCAGGTTGGCCAGGGCTTCGGCGTAGTCGGGTTGGAGGCGAAGGGCCTCTTCGGTGGCCAGGAGCGATCCCTCGAGGCGGTCCTGCTTGCGGAGGGCCAGGGCCAGGCCGAGGTAGGCGGGGGTCAGGGTCGAGTCCAGATCGGAGGCTTTTCGATAGGCGTCTTCAGCCGTGGAGAGGTCTTTGCGGGCGTAGGCCTCATCGCCCAGGGCCAGCCAATCGCGGGCGGATTTCGTGGTTGTGGGGGAGGCGGGCGGCGGCTTGGCGGGCTCTTGGTTCGGGGCTTCTACCGGTTGGGGGTCGAGTTCCTCGGGGGACGGCGGATTGTCGGCGTCCGCGCGGGTTTGAGGCTGGAGCACATCGACTGGGATCTGGCTGGGCGGAGTTGAGCACGACAGGCCCGCAAAGGTGAGCCCAATCCAGACCGCGGCGCATAGGGCGGGTAAAGCACGATCGGGGCGTCGGGGTCCGGGGTTCATCGAGCGGATTCTCCGGGTGGGTGACTTTTGCGTGTCCGCGGTTAATTTTGGGGTGGGCGGCTGAGGGCGTCAATGCTGGGTGGGTGGTCACCGGCGGTTTCGCCGCCGTCCCCGTTGCTCGCGCTCCGGTCTCTGAATGGTGGGTCGGCGTATTCGCCGGCGGCGTGGGGTGTAATTACCAGTTTTGACAGGGCAAGGGTCTACAGGCGGTCGAGATGCGGGTAAGCTTGAGGGTGGTCGGTGCCCGAACGGCAAGACCGGGCCGAGGTGCGTCCGGGCTTTTGGGCCCCTTTTGCTGTTCAGCTCGAAACATGAGGAGATGACGTGATGAAATCGATTGGCCTGCCGATTTGGGCGGCGCTCGCCCTGATTCTGTCCCCAGTGCCGGTGGCCCACGCCGCGGGGCCCAATGCGGTCCTGGAAGCCGTCCCGGGGGATGCCTGGGGCGTGGTGTTGGTACGGAATCTGGCTGACGTGGACAAGAAGTTGATGGGGTTTTCGCAGGCCATCAACAGCCCCATGGCGGGGATGAGCCCGTTGATGATGGCCAAGGGGATGTTGGGTCTGTTCGCCGGGGTGGACGACAACGAGGGGCTGGCCCTGGTGGTCATGCCGATGAGCAGCCCGGAGGATTTTGAGAATAAGGCTGCGTTGTTGATTCCCACGAACAACTACGACGAATTGCTGTCCACCATGCAGCCAGCAGAAGCGGTTGAGGGGATCAGCCAGGTGACCTTTCAGGGTAACCCGTCGTTTGTGGCCAAGAAGGGCAAGTTTGCGGTGTTTGGTCCGTCGGCCGATGCGGTCAAAGCCGTGGTGGCGGGTGAGGGCAATGTGGCGAAACAAATGACGCCGCATCAGCTCGAACGGATGGGCACCGACGATCTGACGCTGTGGGTCAATTTGGGGGCTGCCACCCAAAGTGAAATGGTGGGCGGCCTGCTGGGCATGCTCGAGGGCATGGGGGCCGGTAGCTCGGCCGAGACGATTCGGGCGTTCCAGTCGGCCCAGATCTCGGTGCGATTCGGCCCCAAGGGGATCGACCTGGGGTTCTACGGCAACGCCAAGCCGGGCACGCCGATGGCTGAGGCCATTAAGGGGACCAAAGCGCCGGCGGGATCGCTGCTGGCGGGGTTGCCGGCCGAGGATTACATCCTGGCGGCCGGGTCGGTGACCAGCGCCCAAGGCGCCAAGCTGCTGGAAAGCTACGTCGATCAGGCCAGCGCCGGCATGGCCATGACCATGGATCCGGAAATGGCCGGTGCGATGAGTAAGCTGCTGGGTATCTGCAAGGGGCTGGTCGGCGGAATCCGTTCGATGGGCTTCTCGATCAATGCCTTGCCCGAAGAGGCTGAGGGCATGGTCTCAGCCACGGCGGTGATCGGGCTGGATGGAGCGGCGCCGGGTTTCGTCAAGTCGATCGGCGAGTTGTACAACGCAGCCACGGTGGAGTTGGGTGAAGAACATGCGACCAAGATCAAATCGGCGCTGTCGTTCTCAGCCGATGGCGAGCGGGCGGCGAAGCTGACCTTGAACGCGGCTGAGCTTGGCGCCGACGAAGAAGACCTGGGCATAATGACCAAAGTGTTTGGGGCTGAGGGGTTGGTGTTCCGCTTCGCGGCGGTGGATGACAAACACGTGGCGGTCACGTTCGGCGGTGGGCAGGCGCACGCGGATGCGGTGGCCAAGTTGGTCCAAGGCGGCCAAGCCCCGCTGACGGCGGACCCGGGCATCCAGAAGATGGCGGCTTCGGCGCCGGCCAAACGGGTCTCGGAGACGTATTTCTCGGCGAGTAACCTGATGGGCCTGGCCAAACGCATCGGCGAGGCGGTCGGAGACCCCCTGCCGTTCGAGCTGGGACCGGTGGAGAGCCCGGTGACCGTGTACAGCTTCGTGACCCCCGACGGCGGCAGCCAAGGCGATCTCATCGTGCCGGCTGAGCTGATTAAGGCGGTCATGCAGGCGGTGATGGCCCAGATGGGTGCGGGCAACGCACCGCCCTCCTCGCCGCCGATGTAAAGAGCCTCGCGCCGGTTACGGAAAGCGATGGGTTGGCGAGGGTTGGGGGGTGCATGACAGAATTGGCGGGCACAAGAACGTAGGGCAAGTCGTTGTTCCGCGCGAGCCCCGGCG
>JBHHVM010000047.1:0-13088 GCA_046754265.1 Phycisphaerae bacterium | reverse complement strand
CGCCCAAGCCGCGGCGGTCTTTCAACATGCCGGCCACCACGTGGAAGTTGGTCAGGCCGTAGCCTTGCGGGTCGATCACCACACCCGAACCGCCACCGCGCTGGTTGGCGTCGTAGATACAAACGACGGTTGGCATCACGCGGGCGATGGTGTCGATGCGCTGCCGCTCGGCGGCCATGGGGTCGGCCGGTGCCGCGGCCTGGCAGGTGGTCGATGCTGCAAGGCACAAGAGCGTCCAAACCAGTGTATTCATGGTGCGGTATTCTCGGCGCGGTCACAGCGCGCCGTTGAGCGCGGTTTGATGAGTCGGGCGTCGGCCCAATCGGCATGGTCGGCCAAATCGGCTTGTTGGCCGTAATCGACCCGTAGGGTCAGGCGGTCGATACCGGCCACGTTGACACTAACCTCACGTGGCGGCTGAGATCCATCGACCCGTCCGCTGTCAAAGATCGTTCGACCGTCGCCGACCAACCGGAAAAGCACATGGCCCCGCGGCCGCACGGCGTCGTCGATGCCGATGGTCGCACAAAAGCGTTCATAGGCCCCGCCCAGGGTGTAGATCAGTTTGGTTCGGGCATGGACGCCGATGCCTTTGTCGAAAGTGCGGCCGCCCAGTGTGAGGAGTTGATTGGACACACTGCGATCGAATCGAACGGGCCAGGGGTCGTGAATGATTCCGCGAACGTCCTGTCGCGTCGGCGTCAGGTCGCTCAGGTAAGCAACGCGCCGGCTGCGCTGGGTGATGTGCCGGACCCGATCGATGGGAATGGTGAGGGTCTGTCCTTGGCCAAATTGCAGATGGAGGTTTTGCGTGTCCGACGCGACCAAACGCCCGGGGATATGGTCGCCCTGGGCCAAGTCCACGAGGCAATTGTCCGTGGCGACCGGGCTGGTGCCCTTGGCAAAGACGATGCCGTAGAGGGTGTTGAGCTGGAAGGTTCGTTCACGATCCCCGAAGATTAGACCGCCTTGCTCGGCGTCCAAGAAGGTCAACCGGCCTCGCAGGGCGCGGGACTTGCCGGCAGCGCGGGTGATTAGCACGTCTTTTCCGGGCAGGCGGTTGGACAATTCGGTCTGGAACAGCTCGTCGGCCTGGGGATGGCTGGTCGGTTCGGCGAGTCGAACCGCTTGCAGGCGGTCCAAGGCAAGGGTGAGCGACTGGGAAAACGCGGTGCGGACGTCGATGCCCGAATCAGCCCAGCCGACGATGACGGCATGGAGAAGACCACGGGGCGCGAAGTGAAACACGACGGGGTTGTCAAGCTGTGGCATTGTTGTAGCCGGCCTGGGGCCGGTGAACTCGACGGCTTGCAGGTCGTCGAGGTCGATCTGCTGCAATGGACCATCGGCGTCAACCTGGAAGAGGCCGTCGTCGGTGATGCCCGCGTATTGGCCGGGGATGGTCCGCCCCTCGATGGTTGTCACGACCAGGTCTGCGGCCCGGGCGTGTCCGATTGGGATGAGGTGACCCATCGTGCCCGCGACGATCGCGGCAAACGCCGGCAGGCACGCCTTGTTCCAGGAATCGGGGAGCATATTGGATCAGGGCTCCTCGGCGAGTTGGCGGTAGTATTGTTCGACGAGTTGCCGGTAGCGGGCGGGGAACCGGTCTTTAAGTTGCTGAATGATGCGCTGGCGGTCTGCGGGTTTCATGCCTCCCCATGCTTCCCCCGGCAGTGCCACGCGCTGTCTTAGCTTGGTGCCCGGGTCGGCTGACCCTTTGGGCAGGGTTGACTGATTCATGGGCTTGTTAGCCTGGCCGGGTTTTTGCTGCGATTTAGATTGGCTTGACCCGCTACCGCCGCCTCCGCTGCTTTTTTCGCGTTGCTGGGCGTCTTCGATCAGTTTATCCAGAATGTCGATGATCTTTTGTTGGCGATCCCGCGTTAGCGTGCCCGAATCGGTGCTGGCCAACCGCCGGGCGGAATAGTCCATCAGGTCGGTAACCTCGCCGATTTGCCCGGGGGTGAACTGTCGGATCTCGGCCAGCATCTGCTGAGCGGTCAATCGAAGGCGTTGGGGGGCGCCGGGGTGCATTTCCAAAAACGCGGCCAGCGTGGCTTGGGCCTGTTCGTACTTGAGATTGCCCAGTTGGCTGAATCCTAACAGGTAGTGCATCTCCGCTTGGGCATAACTGTGGGCGATGAGGCGATCGGGCGGATGTAGCAATTCGTTGAGGCGCTGCTCAGCCAATTCCAGGTCGTCGTTGGCCACCAGGGCCTTGGCCTCGAAGACGGCTGCGTTGGTGGCCAGGAATGGCTCGGGATCGTCTTTCAGGCGGGCCATGATTTCGGCGCATTGAGCGTGACGGTCTTCGTCGAACGCGTCGAGCCCGGCGCGGAAGGGTTCCGAGCAAACAGCCAAGGCTTCCAGCAGGAAGGCCCGCTCGTCGAAATCCTCACCCCGTTGGGTCCAGCGTTCGACCACGAAATCGCGGGCGGACGCGTCGTAGCCCGGCCAAGTGCGGATCTGCTCGATGAAGCGAGCGGTGACCGAGGCGTCATCGGCTTGGCCAGGGTCCGCGGCCAAGGTGACCAAGAGAGTTATGGTAAGTATGCAATTCATCATGGGTTGAGTCCTGCCATGGAGTTCTCACAGAAAAAGAGTCCTGACCCCTTTGTTCTCATTCTCCTTGGTCGCGCATCTCTCGGGCGATGTCGGCGATGTGGCGCTGGCGATTGGCCAGGGTTTGCAGGCTGCGGCTGACATCCTGGGGCGATTCTTCCGACTGGGCTGCTGCTTCGGCGATGGCCAAGGTGCGCCCGTTGACCCGTGACTGAGCGGCCCGTAGCAGTTTGAGCTCGGCGGATCCGGGCAGCAGCGGGGGGTTGTCCTCCTGGGGTGCGGTCTGGTCCTGTTGTTGCTGTTTGTCGTCTTGCTGCTGCATCTTTTGGACGGCTTCGAGGATTTCCCGCAGCGTGGTGATGATCTCTTCCTGAATGGTCTGGGTCAGGATACCGGTGGCCAGGCGCGACAGGCGGTCAGCTACGGTTTTCATATCCTGGTGGAGCTGGGCCACGATGCGGGGAAAGACGATGGTGGTGCCTTCCTCCTCCAGAATATGCAGGCAGGTGGCGGCTGCTTTGGCCAGGTCGCCTTGCTGGGCAGACATTTCCGCGACGCGAAGTTTCTCGGCCCGGGGCCAGGGGTCTTGGCGACGGCCATCGATGGCTGTGGTGTCCTGGTTGATGACCTTCTGGCGGTTGAGCATGTCCGCGAAACGGCCCTCCAAGTCTCGCAGCAATTCCTGCTGCTGCTCCTGGCGTAACTGGCGCAGCTCTTCTTCGAGTTTTTCCCGGGCCTGTTCCAACTCCTCGATGGCCTGGTCCTGATTGCGGGTGGCCTGGCGAGGGTCGTCACGTTCCAAATCATCGCCGGCGTCGTTCATGGGTTGCTGGGCCTGCTCGACGTTCTGTTGCCCGGGGGCAGGTTGCTGCTGATTCGGCGGGGGCTGGCCCGGTTGCCCCTGACTTTGCTTGCCGGATTGGCCTGGCTGAGATTCGCCCGAGCGACCGCCTTTCATGCGTTGGGCCAGTTCCCCCGCTTGTTTGGAAAGCTCCCGCTGCTGGTCGGCTGCCTCCGGGTTAGAAGACGGGCCTGACTTTTGGAGGCCATCCATGGCTTCTTGCAATCGGTGCCGGGCTCGCTTGAGGTCTTCGAGAGCCTGGCGTTGTTTGTCGGCAGCACCGGAGCGGTCGTCGTTTTGCAACGCCTGTTGGGCGGCGTCCATCTGCTGAGCCCCGGATTGGATATCGCCGGCCGTCTGCTTGAGGGCGTCAGGCGCCTTGGAATCGGATGCGTCAGCCGATTTGGCTTGTTGGGCCAGTTCATCGCCCAGGTGGCGGGTTTGTTCAGCCAATCGTTGTTGGGCGTCCGCTTGGGCGTTGGTTGGGTCGAGCAATGCTTCCTGGCGTTGAATGATCCCGTCGAGTCGCGGGGCGGCCTGGGCCAGTCGCCGGGCCTGTTCGCCGCGCAGGGCGCCGCCGGCGGTTTGGTTGCGAAGTTGTTCCTGTTGGTCCAAAAGTTTCTTGACGTCCTGCCGGTGCTTTTCGAGCTGTTCGATACGGTTGAGCCGGGCCTGGTTGTTTCCCCGGGCCAGCAGCACAGCCAAGACGTTGTCGAGTTCGGCAAGCAGCGTTTGCTGGGCGTCCGAAGCCCGGCCCAGGTTAGCGTCGTCGGCCAGCAGGCGCATTACTTGTTCGGCCGACTCTTCCAGACCGGCGCTGCCCATCTGTTCCAGGGCAGCCGCCAGCTTCATGGCACTTTGCGGCTCGGATTCCGCCAGTTTTTCGCGCAGGCGGAACATGCGGTCTTTGAGGCGGGCAATGCGGTCGCGGACCATTTCCTGTTTGGCGGACAGGGCGTGGACCGGCTGAGGCGTGGGATCGGCTGGGGTTTCCTGTCCGGCGGCCCGGCCCATCGACAGCAGGGTCACACCGATCCACATCAGGCACACTCTTGCAACGGCTCGCATGGGTCACCTCCGGCACGGGGACCGGCGACGCTAGTCGTCCCCGAATATCTCGGCTCCCTGGGTCTCGAGCGCCTTGGCGGTCTCGGCGTTCAACTCTTTCTGAAGACGCAGGATTTCCCGCAGCATGGTCACGGTCTCCTGGAAGCCTTCCCATTTTAGCATGTTGTTCAAGGCGTTTCGCATCTGGGTCAAAATACGGGCCTGCTGGGGGTCGAGGGCCGAAGCTCGCTCGGCGTCGGGGTCGCGGGATAGCCGGCGGATGGCGTCGGCGGCGGACACGAGGTCCCTTTTGGCCATTTGGGTCAGCGGGCCGATGATGCCCTCGTCGATTCGCCGTTCGGTGGCTGGATCAGCCAGGCGGTTGAGCCGCAGTTGGGCCAAAACCTGCTCGAATTGCTGGCGGATGCCGTTGACCTGCCCGGCGATCAAGCGCTGCCGGCGCTCGGCGGAGGCCAGGCGTTCGAGGGCGTTTTGGTCGTCGGGCCGATGGCTGAGGCGGTCCACGGCGCTGAGCAGCGTGCGGCGAAGGTCCTCCTGGGCATCAACGGCCCGTTCGAAGTTGCGGCGGTATTCCTGTTCCCGGCGGGCCAGCTCGTTGAGCAGTTCCTCGCGCGTGACGATGCGTAGACTCACCGCGGTGGAGTTGGCCTGGTTGGGGCCCGAGACGTCATCAAAATCGGTCGCCCTGGCAAAGAGGGTGATGCTGTCGCCCACGATGACGGGCAGCGAACTGATGGGCAGGTCCATTCGGTCCTGGAATTGGGTGGAGCCGGGCGAGAAGTTTTTGAGGTTCAGGACGTGATCGACTTCACCTTCGCGTTTGACCTGATAGACGAGCTCGCCCAGGGCCAGGCCGAAGTCGTCGGCCAGGTCCAACTCGACAGGCAGGACAGCTTCGGGGGTGACGCTATCGCCGGCGCCGGCCACTTTCATGCGAACGCGGGGTGGGTGGTCTTTGAGCATCCGCACGGCGAAGCGGGCTGGTTGCTTGTTGGTGAATTCGTCGGCGTCGGTGAGTTGAAAGTGAAACGTCTGCGAATGTTGGGGTTCGAGGCTTACGCTCCATCGGCCATTCACGGAGGTGGCCTGGGCGATGGTTTCCTTGCCGCTCAGCAGATCGGCCCGGGTGACGGGCTTGTTGGTGCTGATGGTGATATCCAACCGGCTGCCGGGCAGAAGCTCCACTGAGCGGCGCCCGGCGCCCAGACGGTACGGGTTGCGCCGCGTGTAGGCCGGTGGCGTGACGTGCAGTTCGGCGTCTAGCACGGAGGGGCGTTCGGTCAGCTTGACGGCAAAGACGGCCGTTCGGTCGTCGCCGCCTTGGAGATAGAACTCGAATTCCTCTTGCACGTTGGCGAAGGTAAAGCGATAGGCCCGGTCGCCCACGCGGGTCAACTGTTCTCGCGCGGGGTTGCCCGAGGCCAGTGTGTACACGACGTCCATCAAGCGAGGAGCTTGATAGCCTTCCGGGACGTGGGCCCGAACCTCCAGGTCGTCGCCCCGAGCGCCCCGAAGGACGCCGTCGGGCAAATCGACCACGATGCGGGTCTTCTTGGGCCAGGGCGTGTCACCCAGAAGAACGGAGCGGTCGAACCACAGGCCCATGGTCTGGGGTGCAGCCAGGAATGCCAGGGCGAAGGCGGCCAAGACCGCCAGAATGATCCCGCCGCTTCGTCGGACTCGGGCCCGGTTGAACATCGCGGTGAGGTTGACCGCGGGCAGATGTTGTCCGGCTTGGTGGATCACGGCCTGGGCCAATCGGGGCGAGTTGGCTTCGGCGGGGCCCAGGTCGCCGCGCTGAAAGCGCACGGCTGAGATCAGGACCGAATTGAGCTGGGGAAAGCGGTGTTCGATGAGCCGAGCCATCACCGGCGGGTCGAGCGTCAGGGTCAACGGTCTAACGATGCGCCGCCAAAAGGCCACGCCTAGGATCACCAGGGCCAGCGCCAACAACGCCGCCCGCATGTCCACCGGCAGGTGCCACAGCCAATCCAGGAGCAATTGAACGGTGGCTGCACCGGCGCCCAGAACCGCCAGCAGGGCCAGACCCTCGGCCAACAGGTAGGCGCGGAGGCGTCTGGCCTGTCGCCCCAAGGGTTGCAGGACCAGGCGGTTGAACTCCGCGCTTGTCGAAGTCTCGTTCATGGGCAGACCGGGTCGATCCGAGGTCGGATCAGCCCCCCAACTACAACAGTCTGTACACCTTACGCAGGGTCCATTCGCCGGCCAGCAGGGCGATGAGCAGCGTCAACATCCAGATGCTGTCCCATAGCGGTGTGGGTCGGGCCCGAATGGTGGTGGATTCATGCCGGTCCACGATGGATTCCGCCAAATCGTCGAATTCGTCCATTTCATGATAGTGGCCGTCCGGACCGCTCGACGCCAGCGAGACCAGAGCGGCCCGGTTCATTCGGGGGTTGGCCATTTCAATGTTGGGGCGGGCGACCCCGATGCCGCGGCGGATGACGACGGGCCTGGCCCGACCCGGCGTGGGAATCTCCAGTTCCAGCTCGTAGCTGCCGGTGCGATCGGGCACGAATCGCCCGCTGAACAAGCCGGGCTGGTCGGCCACGGGTTGCAGCAGCAGTTTGTGTTGCAGCGCGCCGCCCGACACGCTCAACGACACCTCCGAGGCCTGCAACGGGTTGAATTGCGGGTCGTATAGGCGGGCGGTGATGCTGACCGTGTCGCCCAGTTGATAGGTGTCTGCATCGGTCAAGATTTGACCCCGGTTATTGGTGCCCAACAGTTTGCCCTCCACCAGGTAGCGAATGAGTCGAATCCAAAAACCGTTGAAGAAGTCCTCGCCATACCGTCGCCAGCGCCAAGACCCGTCAAAAGCCAGGAAGGCAGTCCGCCCGGCCCCCACAAACTGCGTGGCAGCCAAGACGTGGGCCCCGTAAGCGTTGGCCATGCGGGCGTCGCCGTGGCGCAGCAGAACGTTGGCCACGGGTTTTTGGCGCAGGACCGGATAGTGCCAATAGATGTCGCCGATGCCTTGCCAATCCAAGCGGTTGGCGGCCGAGTCGTCGTGTTGGCGCATGACCGGATGGCCCAGAGCGTCGTCCGGCACGGTGACTTCGAAGGCCTGGCGTTGATAATGGCCGATGCGATTGAGGATCAGGTCCGCCTCGGGATCGACGGTGACCGGCCACAGCTTCACCAGCGGCCCCAGACGCGGATCGTGGACCAGGCCCGGGGTGTGGATTCGGGCGGCGGCGTACAGCAAGCCTCCGCCGTGCTGCGAGACCAGCCGGGAAACCAATTCGCACCACGACCGGCTCAACTCGTCGGGATCGGGGTCCAGCAGGATGACGGCGTCATAGGCCAACAGTGATTCCGGCGTGGACGGCAAACGGTCGATGATAGTGTTTCCGTCTCTAGCGGCCCGGGGGTCGGCGGTCTGCAGCCAGCAACTGACGTCGAAAGCGTCGTCGCGCTCCAAGAGTCGCGACAGGTAGCGGTAATCCCAACTGGCGTTACCGGCCACCAGCAGGATGCGGGCTCGAGAATCGATGACATTGACGGTGATCTGCTTGCGGTTGTCGTCGGTGATGGATTCATACGGGGCTGGCGGCACTTCGACGTGATAGGCCCATCGACCGATGGTGTCGCGCCGACGCTCAAAGACCTGCGGCGGCAGGGGGCCGTCCGTCTGGATGGTGATCGTTTGTTGCCCGACGAGTTGCGGATCGCCGGTGCCATCGACCGGGCGCTCGAACAACCGAAGCTCAATGGATTGGCCGACCATGCCGGTGGCGGACAGATGGGCGGTCAGCTCGAAGGGGTCGCCTTCAAAAGCGTTGTGCGGCGCGGTCAGTTGCACCACGCGGACGTTTCGCGGCGGGGCGGGGTCGCCGATGCCGATCAGGTGCAGGGGGATTTGCTGTTCGCCAAGCAGGTCGGCGATGCTCTCGGCTGAGCCGGGTTGGGTGAAGCTGCCATCGGTCAGCATGATGATCCCCGCAATGGGGGCACCGCCTTGCTGCTGAACGGCCCGGTGGATGGCTTGACCGGCGTTGGTGGCGGGGCCCTGAGCGGTCAGGTGCAAGGCCTCGGTCGTTCGATCGGCGATCTGACTGTCAGAGTCTGACGCCGGGGCGGGTTGGTTGGGCCGATCGGCGGCGACGGTCTCGAGGAGTTCCAGGCCGTCGCTGAAGGCGTAGACCTTCACCGCGTTACGCGACGCCAATGCCGCCAACAGCCGGGCATCGTCTCGTTGGAGGATGCGTTCGGCCAGATCCGCTCGGCGAATCGGTTCGTCGGCGGGTTCGCCCAGGACCGAGGTCACTCGCCGGGCCAGTGCCGGGTCGCGGTACGGGTCGCGCAGGTCCATGCTGGCTGAATCGTCCAGCAGGATCAGGGTGTGCGATTCGGTCCAGCGGGTCAGATAGGTGGCCATGACGGGTTCGAGCCAGATGGCCACCAGCAGCAACAGAACGGCGCAGCGGATGGCAGCCATGACCATGCGCAGACGCAGGACAGCCCCGCCCCGCCCCTCGCGGCGATAGAGCAGCACCACGATCCAGCAAAGCGCACCCACAAACAGGGCGGCTGCGACAGCCCACCATCCTTCGGGCAACGCTTCGAACTCCAGTCGGCGTTCGGTGCGAACTTGAAACGATGCGCCGGCCAGCATCGGTCCGATTCGGATCATCGCCCTCGTCTCCCAAAGGCAAATGCCAGGGCTTGCTCCAGAACCAGGATGCCTATGACGGCGATCAGGAACGCCCGCCACAGTTCTTTCCGCCCGCTTTGATCGACGTCTTCGAGGCTTTGCGCCGAGGTAAGGTAGACGAAGGGTGTCTGCGGCATGGCCCGCCGCAGCGCCGGCTCGTCGGTTGTGGACAGGTCCGATTCACGCGGGTCGGGGTTGACCGCGAACAGTCGAACGTCCTGCCCTCCGTCGCGCCGCCGCAGCAGGATGCGATACAACCCAGCCACGTCGGTACGCTCCCAACGCAACACCAATCCTTGTCCATCGGCGGAGGGCTCAGCCGTCAGGGGGATTTCCCGCTCGGTTGGGTAGCGCGGCGTGCGCAGGATGGCGTCGGCTTCGTGCATGTCGGGGGCCAACGCAATCTCCAGGGGTTCGCCGACTGCGACACCGGTCGATCGCTTGTCGCGACGGGCCAAGTGACGGGCCGCTTCGAGCATGGCCACGACATAGCTGGGGTCCTTGGCCCACTCGTTCCATTCCAGGTCGCAACTGGAAGTCACCAAGGTGACGGTTCCCTTACCGAAACGCCGTTCCACAATGAGGGGGCTATGGGCGGGGTCGTTCAGGCGAGCCACCACCGTGGTAAGGTGCGGGCCGTGCTTGGCTTTAGCGCCATCGGCCGCCGGGGCGGCTTCCTGGGGAATCTCCGTGGCAAAGAAGCGGCTGAAGGTTATCCGCTTGACGAACGGGTTATCCCGCCCGGAAAAGACGCTGACCAGCGGGTGAAGGAAGTCGCCTTCGGTCAGGCTCACTTTCTGCTCGGGTGGGGTGACGGCTTCGCCCAGTCTTGCGGGAAGCAACCCTTGCCCCTCGGCGAACAAGGAATCGTTGTAGGAGAGGGCATCGACCTGGTCGCCCAGGAAAATCAGCAGCCCACCGCCGTCCCGGACGAAGGCTTCCAGGCGTTCAGTGGCCCGGTCGTCGATGCGATAGACATTGGCCAGCACGACCAGGTGGATGGCGTTCAGGTCGGTTTCAGCCAAGGCGACTTCTTCGATGACCGTCACCGCGTTACCGCTGAAGACCGCCCCCTGGGGCCGCAGCGCCGTGGTGAGCAAGGCGACCTCATCGTCGTAGGTGTCGGAGGACGGCTCACCGTTGACCACCAATATCCGCAACGCCTCAGCCACATGGACGGCTACAGTCCGCCGATCGTCCACGGCCAAGCCGTCGGGGGGCAGTTCGACGCGAACCGACTCGGAGCCGCTGGTCGGGAAGGTGACATTCAAGGGCACTTTGGCGGTCTGCCCGGCAGCCAGCGCGTCGAGGCCGGCCGATTCGATCAGCCCCGGACCGATGCTGATTTGCAGGGATAGCTTCGAGACGTCGGCTTGGCTGTGGTTGGCGATCACCGCCTCGAGCTGCCCGCCGATGCCCGCCACCAGGGGGCCCGATCCGGTTTGCAAATCGGCCAGGCAACGGTTGTCCGCGTTAGGCGCGCCCACCCCAAGCAGGACCAGGTGAAAGGCCCGATCCTGCCCGGCCCATTCGGTCAGCGGGGCAACGGGTGAGGCGCTCGAGGTGGTGGATCGTCCGGACTGCTCGATCCAGTCGGCCCGTTGGAAATCGCTGATGACAAAAAGCGTCGCAGTGACGACGCCCGGGTCGTCTTTCAGTAAATCGCCCACCGATTGGATGGACGCTTCGAGATTCAGGGTTTGTTGGGACGGTTCCAGGGCTTGGATGCGGGCGATCAGCGTTTCGAGTGTGGTGTCGTCCAGCAGGGCCCCGGACAGCAGCGGCGAGTTCGGTTGCGAGCTTTTCAATACGGTCACCGGGTCGCCGGGCGACTTGTCAGCCACCCAACGGATGAGGGCGACGAGTTGGCTTTTGGCCCGGTCGAACCACGACGCTCCCTCGGCCGTGTAGCCCATGCTGTAGGAATCGTCCAGCAGGAAGATTCGTTCGGTGCGCTGCTGCCCGCCGAGCAGGGCCCCCCAGCCGGTCGATTGTAAGTAGGGTCTGGCGATGAACAGGGCGATGAGTGCCACGGCCAGGCAGCGGAGCAGCAGTAGCAGCAACTCTTCCAGGAGCACGCGACGGCGGTTTTGACGCTCGGCTTGCAGCAGAAAATCGATGGCGGCCCAGCGGACTCGCCGAAAACGTCTCCGGGCCAGGAGGTGGATGAGAATCGGCGCCGCCACCGCGCCGGCCCCGCCCCAAAACAGGGCTGGGTGAACCAGTGCCGCCAGGATGGGTGGGACGGTGTCCAACGGGCTCAACTCCTGGACCGGTTGCGGTGGACCCGCCTGGCCAAGAACGTGGCCAGCGCGTTTTGCACGGGGTCGGCTGTGCTGAATAGGGCGTAGTCGATGCGGCGTTCCAGGCAGGCGGTCTCGATGGTGTCCAGGAACCGCCCCACGGCGTCCAGGTAGCTTCGACGCAACGACTGCGGATCGCTGAGCACCTCCAGGTCGGGGGCTTCGAGCCCCTCAAAAAGCGTGCGGTCGGTAAAGGGAAACTCGATCTCGTCGTGGTCCATCACGTGCAGGACGATGATTTCATGGTCGGCGGCCCGTAAGCGTTGCAAGCCTTCAATGAGCTGATCGGTATCGGTCAGCAGATCGGAAATGATGATGACAGCCCCGCGGCGAGGGACCGACTCAGCCAGCTCGGCAAAGGGGATGCGGGTGTCAGTGCCCCCGGCCGGGGCGTTTTGCTCGAGCGTTTGGGCCAGCAGGTTCAGCGAGATTCGGTTGGCACTGATGGCCGTGCGATGTCGAATCGTCTCGTCGAACAGCACCAGGCTGGCCGCGTCGCTCTGGCCGGTGACCAGCAGATGAGCCAGGGACAAGGCCACCGTGGCCGCATAGTCCCATTTGTTCAATCGGCCTGCGACCGGCTCGTCCGGATAGGCCATCGAGGCCGAGCAGTCCAGCAGCAGGTGGGCCCGGACGTTGGTTTCGACCTCGTACTCCTTGACGAAGTAGCGATCGGTGCGGGCATGGACCCGCCAGTCGATGTGCCGCAGGTCATCACCGGGGGCGTATTCGCGGTGGTCTGCAAACTCGATGCTGAACCCCTTGAACGGGCTTTGGTGCATGCCGCTGACAAATCCCTCGACCACCTGGCGGGCCCGTAGCTCCAGCCGGCTGATACGGTCCAACACGTCATCGTTGAGGTGCTTTTGCCCGGGCACAGCCGTCATGATTCATCTCGATTGAGCATGGCCTGGACCGGCTCGGCGTCGGCTGGACCCCCGGCGTAGGGCTGAACGGCATCAAGCAGGTCGTTGACCACGTCGTCGGTATCATAATGGCCGGCCCGGGCGGAATAGCTGGTGACAATGCGGTGACGCAGAACCGGATGGGCCACCGCCCGGATGTCATCGGTGGACAGGTGGAATCGGCCGGTCAGCGCCGCCCTGGCCTTGCCGCCCAGAATCAAGGCCTGGACCGCCCTGGGGCCGGCGCCCCAGGTGATCATCTTGGGCACAAAATCCGGCACGTCGGCCTCTTGGGGACGAGTCGCCCGAACCAGGTCCAGGGCATGGCGAATCACCTCGGGGGCGGCGGGGATGCGGCGGACGATCCGCTGGAACTCGAGGATCTGCTCGGCGGTAAACACCTCGGTGACGCCCGTGTCGAACTCGGCCGTGGTCCGCTCGGCGATCTGATACTCCTGCTCGTAGGATGGGTATTTGACGAAGACCTTGAATAAGAAGCGGTCCTGCTGGGCTTCGGGGAGCGGGTAGGTGCCCTCCTGTTCGATGGGGTTTTGGGTGGCCAGCACGAAAAACGGGTGGGACAGGCTGTGACGCTGCCCGCCAATGGTGACCTGTCGCTCCTGCATGGCTTCGAGCAGGGCGGCCTGGGTCTTGGGCGGCGTGCGGTTGATCTCATCGGCTAGGATGACGTTGGCGAAGACCGCCCCTTTGAGGAATCTAAACTCCCG
>JBHHVM010000046.1:0-13128 GCA_046754265.1 Phycisphaerae bacterium | reverse complement strand
GGCGGCCCCGCCTCGGTCCGACTCTTGTCGCCCGACGCCGCCCCCGGCGATTTGGGCTCCGACCTCTGGCCCTTTGCATCGCCGGATCGGCCTGGCCGCCGCCGACCGGGCCTGGCCCCCGGCGCATCGACCTTTTGGGCCGCCGGCTTCGCCACCGGCATCGGCTCGTCATCACCCAACACGTCCTCCACCGCCACGGTGACCAGTCCCCCCTCAGCGTTTCGCATGTTGAACAACTGGGTCAGAATCTGCCGGCCCACCACCGTGCCTTCCCCGTGCCGCGTCCGCACCCGCTTGCCCATGCGGGGCAACAGCCGGTCCAACTCCTCATAGCTGACATGCTCGTACCGCAAACAGCACTTGAGTCGGCCACACCGCCCCGACACCTTCGACGGGTCCAGCGTCGCCTTCTGCAACTTGGCCATCTTCATGCTGACCGGTTTGAGGTCCTTCAGAAAATTCTTGCAGCAGCACTCGCGACCGCACGTTTCATAATCGGCCACCAGACGGGCCTCGTCTCGAGCCCCCACCTGACGCATCTCGATGCGCGTCTGGAATTCCTGGGCCAGGTCCCGCACCAGCGTCCGAAAGTCCACCCGACCCTCAGCCATGAAGTAAAAGATAATCCGCTCGCCGCCGAACAGAGGTTCGCAGGTCACCACTTTCATCGCCAGATTGTGCTTCCTGGCAAACTCCTGGCAGATCCGCCTCTTTTCCCGGGCCCCCGCTTTGATCCGCGCGAACTCGGTCAGGTCTTCCGGGGTCGCCTCCCGGATGATTCGCCCCGATTCAAGTTGATAGTAATCCGCGCCGCCCCGGCCCACGAATTCCACGATCTTTTCGCGGGGCACCGACGCCGAGCACCCCGAGCAGGTCAGCGACACCTGTTCGCCGACCTCCAACCCCCGCTTCGTCTGGATGACCACCTTGGCCCCGCACCCGAACTTCATGTTTTCCTTGTACTTGAACTCCCCGATGAGGCCCATTTCGCCGTAGCGCACCGCAGTGGCTGGGTATATCCGTTCCAGGCCGTTCCCGCATTGATACTCCCCGTCGCCGCAGCCGCCCCCCTTGTCGTCATCGTTGGGAATAACTTCCAGGACCATGACCATCCACCCTTCTATGTCAAAGGCCGCCCGCAACCCCCGGGCCGCCTACTTGCCGGTTTTCACTTCGACGCCGACCGTCCCCATCAATCTAACCGCATTGGCCTGGCCAGTCACGCGGCCCACACCCCGTCATCACCCATCCAGTAATCCCCACCCCACATCGCGGCAGACCGACTGGCCAGACGCTATTCCACGCCCAAACGGGCTGGGCCCGCCGCCTGCTTCCGGCGCTCGCTTCTGGGTCGCGACTTCCAGCGCCGGTGCGTCCACAAGTACTGCGTCGGATCCTGACGCACCGCCCGCTCAATGGCCGACGTATACTCCTGCGTGATCCAACGCAGCGGATCCTCTTGACCCTGCCACTCGGCCGGCTGAATCACCCGATCCACCACCAGCTCGTACCGGAAGCGGTCGCCGATCCGCCGGGCGCAACCCACGATGATCGGGGCCTCCGCCTGCATGGCCAGCAGACCGATCGACTTGTAGGTCGAGGCTGGCACCCCGAAAAAATCCACGAACAGACCCTTCCGGCCCGCGTCCTGGTCCGCGATGAAGGCCAGGGCTGCCCCCCGGGCCAGGATGGCTTCAGCCGCTTCGGTCGCCCCCTTCTTATCCAGCAGCGCCAGACCGGCGGCCCGCCGAGTCTCCACCAGGTAGCGGTTCAGATAGACGTTGTCCAAGGGCCTCATCAAGGCCACCACTTCAAACCCAAATACGCTCAGCAGGTGCCCGGTCAACTCCCAGTTGCCGTAATGACCGGTCACCAGCACTGCCCCTCGCCCGTCCAGCAGTGCCCGCAACGCCTCGCTCATATCACCCGTCTCGACGTACCGCCGCCAGGTCCACTCACCAATCAGCCGCGGCGTGAAGAGTAGTTCCATCACCCACATGGCCTGATGCTGCATCGAGCGCAGGGCGACCCGTCGCAGTTCCTTGCCCTCCAGTTCCTGGCCATAGGCCAGCCTCAGATGCTCGATCGTCCGGTTGCGGTGCCGCGGGCTGACCACCCACCAGACCAAGCCCATCAGCCGCGCCGTCCTCAGGTTCCAATCCACAGGAAAGCTGTGAAAGACGAAGATGATTGACCGCACCAGGGCATACACCAGCCACGGGCCGATACCCGTCTTGCGTTTCATGCCCTAGATTCTAACCCCAACCCCCACCCGGCCAACAACCCCGAATCGCGGGCCTATTTTCTGCTCAGGCCGACGTAGATGTTGTAGCCGGCAATGCCATAAGGCCCGTTTTCGATGACAAAATCGCGCTGCAACCGCCCGAACAACTGCCTCGACGTCTGTGACACCTTCCCCGAGCGGTCGTACCCCAGGTACCGGTTCTGGCCAGCCAAACCCGCCGACCATTGATCGTAGGTCGATAGCAGGACGTTCGGATGGGCCACCAGCATGGAAACGTCGTCGCCCAGACGAAAAAGCAAACGAGGAAGCCGCAATCGGCTGGCATCATCGACGATCAAAGGCGTGAACCAGGGCAGGCGGATGCTGTCAATCTTCAAGCGCTGACTCGGGCTGACATCCCAACGGACGTGCATGCTGCCCGACAGCGCCATGGCCCCGCACAGCAACAATTGCACCGGCACACGCCAGCGCAGCAGTGGCCTGGTCAGGATAACCAGCAGCAGTCCGGCAAAGGGCCACGCCATGCAGGGGTACTTGGCCGCCATGGCGTGCGGTGGGCTGAGCCCGGACACGTAAAGGGCGATGTTGCCGGCCGCGTACCAGATCAGGAAGAACAGCAACGCCCCGACCCGGGCATGCTTCGCGTCGTCCGGCGCCGACCCGGTCACCCGGCGGTACTTGCCCAGCGCCGCCATCGCCGCGCAAAGACCGCCGAACACGTAAGGAAACCAGCGGGAATACTGCCGTTCCACCGGTCTGGACAGCTTCTTGCCGTCATCCATGAGGAAGGCCCGGTAGCGGTTGGAGCACTTGCGCAACCGGGCCTTGGGCGAAACAGACTGGCTGCCTAACTTCTTGGACTTGGCCTGAACGTGCTTAATCACCGGATGGGCCACGTTGGCCAACCCCGCCCCCATGTAGATACTCAGCAACCCCAGGGCCAACCGCCCGCGATGATGTCTGGCCAGATGCAATAGCGTGTACACACCGCCACCCGTCAGGGCGATCACAAAGTGATAGTGAACCAACAAGCCCGCCCCGCTGATCAGCCCCAACGCGATCCAGTGCCACGTCTTGGGCGGCTTGGACCGGCTTGTGCATCGAAGAACCGCCAACGTGAACCAGATGGTGCATAGGGCCAACAGCTCATACTGCCGGGCCTGGTATGCAATCGGTATCACGTTCGGGCTGCAGCTCCAAACCATCACGGCCGCAGCCGCCTCGAACCGTCGTCCCAGCGCATAGACCCCTACCAGAAAAAGCCCCACGGCCGAGGCCGCAAAAAAGATCAGGTTCAGGCTCAGCGCCGTCGAAGGGGCCAGCCCCCAGATCAAAAGCCACACGTGCAGAAACCAAAAATACAGCGGTGGATGAAGATCGTACCGGGCCAGGTCCGAGCTGATCGTCCCGAAGCAGAATCGCCTCTCCGGCAGGATAAATCGCCTCCACTGGGCCGATTTGCACCAGGATCCGTAGGGGAATCGGGATTCCTTCACCACCTGGGCGTATTCACCCTGATGGCCGGTGGCAGCCAGCAGCGAAATCCCTTCGTCGTTGATGATGGTCGGGCTTGCCGACGCCCCGTAGACCCGCAGGATGCCGCCGAAGACGATGGCCGCTCCAAGCACTGCTGCGGCAAGCGCCCCTTGGAGTCCCATCCGACCAGGCCGTTGAGCGCGGACCCCTTCGGTCGGCTTGAGCCGTTGCCGGTCCACTTTCTTGGCCGGTGATCGCTTGGGTTTTGACCGAGCCATGTCGCATTCCCGGGGCAACAATGCCCATTGGGCAGTGCCGAGTGAAGTCACTCTGCCCGATGCGGCGACGCAGGGCGACTAAGGGCTTGGGTGGCACGATCTGGCGCAGCCAGGCCGTGGGTTCCCGCCTAGGCAATAGTTTCTAAAGTAAATGATCGGTCTGAACAAGCGCGGACCGCGCCGATCAAAAGAGAATGTCGATAAACTCCCCCGAAACTGGATATGGCTCTCGGATGACCCGGTCCACATACACCGTGCGGGACTCCTCCGGAGGATCCTCTGACGGCCAGTGTATATCCAGCTCCGCCGGTTCGGTGACATCCACCCTGTCCACCAATTTCATGCCCACCGCGACGCCGGCGTCAATGGCTTCGTCGATCACCCGGTGAAGGTCCCGCAACGGCACGACCTGCCCGAACTGCGATTTGATGACCGGGACTCGCTGACCCAGTTCAGCAGCCAGGGCCGTCACCAGCAGCCGCTCCGACGGTGTCGCCGCCCGACCATAGCGCCGCAGGATGGCTGCATCCCACAGCGGCCAAAACACCTTCAGGTTGCTCGAAGATATCCCGATCGGCCAAATCCGCACGCTTGCTTCCGCCTCCTCCGCGCCACCGGCGTTACCGGACCTGCAACGCCCACAACGTCCCCACGCCCGCCAACCCGGCACGTTCGAGACCACCGCACCCCCTACACGACCGTCACGCCGGACAAACCCCACAAACCCAGACCCCACCCCAACTTAGCGAAACAACCGCCACCCGGCGGGTCACCCCCGACACCCGACCCGGTGTTGCCCCCACGCCACGCACCAAGCGTCCACGCAACACGTCCCCGTTTAGCGGCGCGCCGAAGGCAAGCGGGCAATGGACTGGCAACTCGCTACTCGAAACTCGCCACTCAGACTAAACTCCCCCAAATGCAAGCATCGTTCCCCGTGCAAGAGTTGGATTACGACCTCCCCCCCGAACTCATTGCCCAGCAGCCCTTGCCCAATCGCGACGCCTCCCGCCTGCTGATCGTCAACCGCACCGACGATGCCCTCAACGATGCCGCCTTCACCGACCTGCCCCACCTTCTGCGACCCGGAGACCTGCTGGTCCTCAACGACACCAAGGTCATCCCCGCCCGGTTCGTGGCTCGCCGAAGCACCGGTGGACGTATCGAAGGCCTGTTCCTCAACGAGACTGAACCGGGCCAATGGGAAGTGCTGCTCAAAGGGGCCCGGCGCCTCCAACCCGGTGAAACGCTCGACTTGGATCCACCCACCTGCGGCGCTCAATTGCAGACCCAGGCCCGCACCGATGCCGGCAGGTGGCACGTTCATGTCACACCGCCTCAACCCGCCCAATCACTATTGGCTCAAATAGGCCGGACCCCGCTGCCGCCGTACATTCACCGGCCGCCCACTGCCGAGCCGAACGCAGCCGAAACCGACCGCGACCGCTATCAAACCGTCTTCGCCCGGCACCCCGGTGCCGTCGCCGCCCCGACCGCGGGTCTGCACTTCACCGACCCCTTGCTTGATCGCATTCGCGAACGAGGCGTCCACCTGGCCCGCCTAACTCTCCACGTGGGTCAGGGCACCTTCGAGCCCGTCAAAGTCGACGACCTGGCCAACCACACCATGCACGCCGAGCCCTACGAATTGCCGCCCCAAACCGCGGCCGCCGTCGCGGACTGCCGCCGCCGATCGGGCCGGGTCATCTCCGTGGGCACCACCGCCCTGCGCGTACTCGAAACCTGTGCCACCTCCGACGGCCACGTCCAGCCCGGCTCCGGCTCCACCCGCCTGTTTTGCTACCCGCCCAACAAATTCAAGGTGGTCGATGCTTTGCTCACCAACTTCCACCTGCCCAGAAGCACGCTCCTGGCCCTGGTCATGGCCTTTGCCGGCATCGACCGCACCCGATCCGCCTATCGCCACGCCGTCCAGGTCCGATATCGTTTCTTCAGCTTCGGCGACGCCATGCTCCTCATCTAACGCCACCGACCCCGCTTAATTGACGATGAATCCGGTGTCTCGTACAGGCAGGCCGCCGGAATTCTAGTGCGCCCAACAGAACCGAACCGCGACCGTGAGGGAGCGTTCTTTTATCTCAAGACCAAAGGCGACTGCACCGGTCGTCGCCCACGCAGGACTCCACATTATGACCCGCAACGCATTCCCGACCCGTATCTCCGTTACGTGGGCCAGCCTCTTGAGCTTGCTGGCCGTCGTCACCTTGGCCGTCTCCGGATGCGCTGCCGGCGGCGGAGGGGGCGGTGGCGGTGGGTCAAGCCCCGGCGATAACGGGCAGCAGCCAACCGATGACCAGACCGGTCAGGGCGGTTCGGGCGATCAGGACCAAACCCCCGCCGACGACTCAGCCGACCCTCCCTCCGACGACACCGGCATCGGCCCGTTGGCCCCCCCCGACGACCAAACCCCCGACGCAACCCCGACCGAACCCGCCGTCGTCACCGACATCATCTGGATGGACATCGACCTACGCCAAATCCTCCGCGTCGATATTGCAACCCAAACCGTCACACCCCTGGTCGACACCGGCGGCATCGACCCATCGGGAATGGCCATCGATGCCGAAGCCGGCAAGATCTATTGGGCCGAGCAGGTCCGAGGACAGATTCTCCGCGCCGACCTCGACGGCCAGAACGTCGAGGAGCTGATTCCCGGCGGTTTGAGCTTCCCCTCATCCGTCGCCCTGGACCTCCAGCGCAACAAGATGTATTTCTCAGAACGCTTCGCCAATCGCATCCAACGCGCCAACCTCAACGGCAACAACGCCGGGATCATCCTCTCCCAGGAACTCAACGGCACGCAGGCCCTCCTGGATCCCCAGGCCATTGCCGTGGACGCCGACGCGGGCCGAATCTACTTCGCAGACTCCGGTGTCGATGCCATTCGAGCCTCCGACCTAGACGGCCAGAACCTTGAAACCGTCCACACAACCCTGGGCTCCATTCTGTTCGATCTGGTCATCGACCCTGCGGGCGGAAAGCTCTATTGGACCGACCGCCAGGCCAACATCATCCAGCGGGCCAACCTCGACGGCTCCGAACTCCAGACCATCCTCGACGACGGCGTGTCCCAGCCCCGAGGCCTGGCCCTGGACGCCCCCAATCGAGACCTCTACTTCGGCGACCAGGCCACCGGCAACATCCGCCGCGTCACCATCAACGGCAGCGCGGTCCGCACCATCATAAGCCAAGGCCCAGTAGACCCCCGAGCCTTGGTGCTAGTCTTCGACACTCCATAGAAGATATAATCGTGAAAACCAGACAGGTGGCAGTGGAGCCCAGCGTTTAGCGCAAACGCCAAGCCGACCGTGCGGAAACTTGATGCTTCTCACTTCTCACTTCTCACTTCTAGCTTCTCACTTCCACCCAACACAAACCGCCGATAGTAAGCCAACCCCAAACAAGTCAGCGGAATCGCCAGCAACACCCCCAAAAACCCCAGCAGCTTGCCCCAGATAAACACCCCCAGCAGAATCATCACCGGCTTGAGCCCGGTTCGCTTGCCCATGATCTTCGGCGTCAGCAGCCCGTCTTGAATCAGCTGCACCACACCGAAAACCATGAGCACCAGCAGCGCCGAAACCACCATGCCGCCACTCTGTTCCGGGTCGATGGCCCGCACCACCGCCAGCAGCAAAGCCGGCACCAGACCCACCGTCTGCAAATACGGCACCATGTTCAGCCCACCCACAAATAGCCCCAACACCACGGCCATCCGCAACCCGATCAGCCAGAACCCGATCGTAAACAACATCCCCACGATGATGGCGATCAAGGCCTGCCCTCGAAAATACCGGCTCATCGCCGCCGCAAACTCGTCGAAGAACTCCACGATCAACTCGCGATAGGCCGGCGGCAGCAACTCGCGCCACTGGCTCCGGTAGGCTGGGTAGTCCATCAACAGGAACACCACGTACAGCACCACCACCACCAGCCCCATCAGCCCCAGCAACAAACTGACCACCCCTGTCACCACGCCCCACACCCCCGGGGCCAGCCGCCGTGCCGCTGTCAAAGCCATCGATCCCAGGTCCGCCTCTCCCAAGGCAACCCGGGCTTCGTCCAACAAGTCCCGGCTCCACTGCGCCTGTTGCTCATAGAAACTTTGATACGCTTGCCGCCAGGTTTGGTCCGGGCCCTTCAAACCCTCCGGCACCAGCGATGCGTTGCCCAACTCGCCGACAATCTCCGCCACTCCGGTCAACTCGGCATGCAACACCGGCACCATGACCGCCAGCAGCGCCAAGCCCACCACAAACACGCCCGACACGGTCAACAACACGCTCACCGCCCGCCGCCGGATGCGTAGATCCAAGACCCGAACCACAGGATTCAGCAGGTAGGCCATCAGAACCGCCGCCGCAAACGGCAGCAGCACGTCCCCCAGAAACCGCACCAGCAAAAACAGGGCCACCACCACCACGGTGGAGATCACCAGCCGAACCACCCGGTCGAAGTTATATTTGACCTGACCCGCTTCCGCGCCGCTCATGCCCACCATTGAACCCCATCAACCCACCCAACGCAATCTTCCCCCACCAGCCCGCCACACGTGCCGCCACCATGCAGTCTCTGCCCGCGCAAATGTAGCGGCGTGCGCCTCGCACGCCGTTCCGCCAGCCATCGTCGTGCTGCTCATTCGGCGGTGGCCCGGCCTACCGAGTCAGCCCTCACCAGTGGTCAGTTGCTCGTGCTTCGATGGGTAGGTGACAATGGCCGATCGGGTGGGCTGCTCGTGCTTGTGTGAGCATGTTCAGGTCACACCGTCAATCATAGCCACGCCAGCGGGTGCCCCATCCTTGCGAACCAAGGGTGGGGGACGGAAAAAGACGCGAGACTCTCAAGCCATGTCCAGCCCGCCTGGCGCCGAATCGGTTCCCCACCCTTCGCCTTCGGCGAAGAATGGGGCACCCGGCTGTGCAAATACCGGGTCGGCCCCTAAACCGTGCCTCTTCTCGCCGTTCCCAACTCGCTACTCGCTACTCTGAACTCGCACCTCCACCACCGGCGCCTCCTTCAACTCCTTGATCTTGTCCCGCAATTTCGCCGCCCGCTCGAACTCCAGCCCCTCAGCCGCTTCGAGCATTTCCTTTTCCAGGTGGGCGATAAACTCGGTCCGGTCCAGCTCCATCTCGCTCGCCTTGATCGCCTCCGCGGCCGTCTTGCGTGCCTTGATTTGGCATTGCAGGGTATTGCGGATCGCTTTGCGCACCGTTTCGGGGGTGATGCCATGCTCCTGGTTATACGCCACCTGCTTTTTTCGCCGCCGGTCCGTCTCTTCCATGGCCCGCCTCATGCTGTCGGTCACCTTGTCGGCATACAACACCACCTGGGCATTGACGTTCCGGGCCGTCCGCCCGATGGTCTGAATCAGCGAGGTCTCGCTTCGCAAAAACCCCTCCTTGTCCGCATCCAGAATGGCCACCAGAGACACCTCCGGCAAGTCCAATCCCTCCCGCAACAGGTTCACCCCCACCAGCACGTCGAACTCCCCAGCCCGCAACTCATTCAACAGCTTCACCCGCTCCAGCGTATCGATCTCGCTGTGCAAATACTTGCCTCGCAGGCCTTGCTGCTGAATAAACGACGACAAGTCCTCAGCCAATCGCTTGGTCAACGTGGTGACCAGCACCCGCTCACCGATGGCAGCCCGCTCGTGAATTCGTTGCAACAGGTCCGGCACCTGCCCCCGGGCGGGCCGCACTTCGATGGGCGGGTCCACCAACCCCGTGGGCCGAATGATCTGCTCGACGATTTGCCCGCCGCACTGCTCCAATTCGTAGGGACTCGGCGTGGCACTGACGAACAGAACGTCGTTCCACATGCCCGCGAATTCCTCGAAGCGCATGGGCCTGTTGTCCAGGGCGCTGGGCAATCGAAACCCATGCTCCACCAGCACCTCCTTGCGAGAGCGATCGCCGGCGTGCATGGCCCGCAACTGCGGCACCGTGGCGTGCGATTCGTCCAGAATCAACAGATAATCCTCGGGGAAGTAATCCACCAACGTATAAGGCTTGGCCCCCTTGGCCGTCCCGTTGAAATGCCGCGAATAGTTTTCCACGCCCGAGCAGTAGCCCACCTCGCGGATCATCTCCAAATCGTACTTGGTCCTCGCCAACAGCCGCTGGGCCTCCAACAGCTTGCCGTGCCGCCGCAGTTCCAACAGCCTCTGCTCCAGCTCGTCTTCGATGTCCTTACAGGCCCGTTCGATCTGCTCTTCGGGCATCACGTGGTGAACGGCCGGGTAAATGAAGATCTTATCCTCAGCCGCCAGCGAACCGGCCGTCACCGGGCTGATCAGTTCGATCTTCTCGATCTCGTCGCCGAACATCTCGATGCGATACGCGAATTGCTCGTAGGCCGGGTACAACTCCACCACATCACCGCGCACCCGAAAACAGCCCCGCTTCAGGTCGAAATCGTTGCGGCTATATTGCAAGTCGACGAACCGCCGCAGCAGCGCGTCCCGATCGACCTGCTGCCCGACTTCAATCGGAATGACCGACGCCTTGTAGAACTCCGGCGACCCCAGCCCAAAGATGCACGACACGCTGGCCACGATGATCGCGTCCCGCCGCGATACCAAGGAACTGGTTGCGCTTAACCGCAACCGGTCCAGGTCGTCGTTGCGCGAGGCGTCCTTTTCGATGTAGATGTCCCGCTGCGGAATGTAGGCTTCGGGCTGATAGTAGTCGTAATAGCTGACGAAATACTCGACCGCGTTCTTGGGGAACAGCTCCCGAAACTCCTCGTACAACTGGGCGGCCAGCGTCTTGTTGTGCGAAATGACCAGCGTGGGCCGATTCAGCCGGGCGATCAGATGGGCCATGGTAAACGTCTTGCCCGACCCGGTCACGCCCAGCAAACACTGCCGGGCAGCCCCTTCGTCAAATCGCCGGGCCAACTTTTCAATGGCGGCCGGTTGATCGCCTTTGGGCTCAAAATCACTGACCAACTCAAAGCGTTCGGGCGGCATGGGGCGTCTCAACCGTGCAAATGGTATTACCTTGGATACCAGCCGTTCAACTATATCCGCGTCATGGCCAACTCACAAACGGCTGGGTACGGCTGACGGCCCGGCGGCTTGACGCTATGATGGGCCCATGCCTGAATTGCCCGAAGCCGAGACCATCGCTACCCAGTTGGATCGCTGTTTGGCTGGGGCCCGGTTTGGCCGGGTGCTTGTGCGCCGACGGGACGTTATTGAATCGAACGGCCTTTCGTTGTCGGCTGTGTTGCCGGGCCGGCGGGTGCTCAAAGTGACACGGCGTGGCAAGCGGGTTGTGGTCCGGCTGGAACCGGCTGGTTGCCTGGTTTTTCGACTGGGGATGACCGGCCAAATTCTGGTGGCCGATTCGGATGAACGTCGTGACAGGCACGTTCACTTACGGATCGGCCTGGATGGAACCCGAGAGCTGCGCTTTCGCGACGTTCGCCGTTTTGGCGGCGTGTGGTTCAGCGAAGGGGACGGCGCGGCGGGTGCCACCGGTTTGGGGCCCGAGCCTTTGGAGATCACCGCCAAGGCGTTCGATCGGTTAATGTCGCGGCGGCGGCAGATCAAGGCTTTGTTGTTGGATCAAAGCGCGATCGCCGGGCTGGGCAACATCTATTGCGACGAAGCTCTGTATGCGGCTGGGGTTCATCCGCTGACGCGGGCATCGGACATGGGGCCGCAACGCCGCAAGGCGCTGTTTTCGGCCATCCGGCGGATCCTGCGACAGGCTATACGAGCCGGCGGATCGACGCTGAATGACTACCGGACCGCCTCGGGAGAGGAAGGGAGCTTCCAAACCCATCACCGGGTGTATGGCCGGTCGGGTGAGGCGTGTCGGGCGTGCGGAGCAGTCATCCAGCGGATTCAAGCGGCTGGGCGCTCGACGCACCTGTGCCCTGTCTGTCAGCCGTTGGCAGCGGGTACGGCCTGATCGGTGGGCATCACCTCCTTTTGATCTTCCTGTAGGGTGGTTCCGTAGACCTGGCGGACCAGTTCGTTGAACTGGGCGGGCAGACCTTTGGAGTCGGGGGCCGGGTCGTCGTCGCGGCCGATCTTCTCGAGGTGCTTGACCCGGTCGAGGGTCAGCTTGCGCTGGTCGTGGAGCATCTTGGAGACGGCGGTGAGGTCGGCGATGTCGATCTCATCGCGGCGGACGACCAGCAGCTCGACGACGAGCCAGAGCCACAGTTGGTAGGCGCCTTGCTCCCAGATTTGCGGGTCGGCGGCGCCGTGTTGTTCGATGATCTGGCTGATGACCCGCCGGGCGGAGGACCAGCGGTCGTGCAGGTCGCGGGTGTCGGGCGAGGCGGCGACCTTCTTTCGGCTTCCACGCCGTAGGGGCGGGTGCCGATTCGGTTTCTTGGCGGGAGGGCTCATGAATCGGGTTCCAGGGCGGGGTCGGTGACGACGTGGTCGGCGACTTCGAGGCCCTCGGGGGTGAGGCGGAACCAGCGTTTTCGCCAGGGCGTCAGAGAGCGATCCGGCTCGGAGCCGGCGACGATTCGGCGGAGGTAGCCCTTTTCAACGAGGTAGGCCAAGTCACGTCGGAAGTGGTCCCATTCGAGCGTGGGAAAGACGCAGAGCAGGCTGCGGAAGAGCTGCTCGGCCTGTAGCGGGGCGGGGTAGAGCATTTTGAGGGCCACCAGGACCTCGTTGCGAACCCGTTTGATGTATTGGGCGGTTCTGCCGTTGGCCATTAGGAATCATCCTTGGTTGTGGGATCGACTTGGGGCGGGAGTCCGTGCCCCGTCGCCGGTTTGGTCAACGAGGGGGCGCCCGGTGGCATCAAAGAGTCCTGACCCCGTTGATTCCGGATGTGGCATTGGATGCGGATGACGGCATGGGTCAGTGATCGGCGCTCCTTTCGGGCGAGCATGTTTTCGCGGATCCATTCCTCGCGGGTGGTGGAGCCGCGTTCGACCTCGGTGAGTCGCTGGGAGAGGGCGTGAGCCTGGCCTTCGAGGCGTTCGAGGCGGCTGGCGAGTTCGGCGACCTTGCCGATGTACTGGTCGCGCAGGGCTCGCAGGTAGAAGGTGATGATGGTCAGGGGGACGCCCGTCAGCGGCGTGATGATGGCGACGAAGGTGGCGATGTTGGTCCAGTCGAGCATTCAA
>JBHHVM010000045.1:0-13199 GCA_046754265.1 Phycisphaerae bacterium | reverse complement strand
CCCAAACGGCAAGTCAATCCCGGCGCGCCGGGACTCGCGCGGAACAACGATGTGCTCTACGTTCTTGTGCCCGCCGATTCTGTCATGCACCCGTGCGTATGCACGCCAATGCCCCGATTACAGCGTTGACCTATTCCGTCTCCGCTCGCTCCAAACTTCATCCAACCTAAACACCAGACTAGGCCCGCCGTTTACGGCGGGTGAACGTGTTGCCTGAACCGTTTCATCAGCCCGGTTCCACCGGGCTTCTCGCCGTTTGCATGGCGGGAAAAAACCAAGACGACAATGCCGCCAAAGCGGCATCACAAAGAAGAAAAGCAATCCGATCCCTTAACCCGTCCTCAAGGACGGGCCTAGTCAAGAAGGCTGCGCGATCGTGCGAGGTCAGCCGGGATTCAGTTCCTAAACCGGTCGCCCGGAACCCAGCGCGTATTGTAGCGGGTTCGCCAGTCAGCCAGGGGTTCGGTCGCTGACGGATCGGGCCCCGTGTCCATCGAAGTGGGCTCGATGGGCAGGGGCAGCACCTGATCGCCGCCCATGACGTTGTGATCCCCGTCGCGGTCCCAGCCCACCGAGTAGAAAAAGAAGCTACGGGTTTGGCCCGGCCCGACGGGCGGTAGGCCAGCCGCGTCAAAACTGAGCGTCACGCTGTCGCCCGCGTTGAGAATAGCCAGCTTCGCGTCCCGGTCGCTCAGCAATTCCAGCACGTCGCCATAACGGGTACACCAACCCTGCGGCGTGGTCCGCCAGGCGGGTCGATCGGCCCGATCCGCAAAGTCCGGCACGATTGGGTGATCCGGACCGCGGCTGCTCATCCGCGGAAAGCCCAGCCAATGCATCCGGGCACCGACCGGGCCAAGAGTGTGCAGGGCAGATCCCGTCGCCGAGGCTGCATCCACCCGCCGACCCACAGCCAAGCGGTCCCAGCGAATCTCGAAGGTGGTGGTCAACCGCAACGTCAAATCATCCTGCGGCAACCGCCCGCTCAGGTCGCACAAAATGGTCTTGGTCTTACCGGCCGGCATGCCCACGGTGACATCCAGCGGCACCCACTGGCCCGTCGCGTCCAGCGCCTCCAGCCGGGGCGGGATGACTTGCAAAGCCGTGTCTTGGCTCATGGCGATGTTGACGCTGGCGCTGCCGTACCGCAGCCAACCGGTCAGGGCCAACACGCAGTTGTCGCGGTCCACCGGGCCAAAAGCCAGCGTCAACGAGGTCGGTTGCCGCATACCGCGATAGACGGTGGGTCGCCCCGGTGACGTGAATACCCCATCGGTCGCCAGCAGAGCAGAGGTGACGTCCCGACCGGTGTCGTCGGTCACCTGTCGCGGCGTCTGGATCGAGGCCAGCGTCCAAAGCTGCGACGGCCCAAACGGCGGCGCCGTCAGCTTGTCTGTGGAATGGACCTCAGCCCGCTCATCGTGGTCCACCGCCACCAGTTTAACCTCGTCCACGTAAAGGATCTCACGATAACACTCAGCCATCTCGAGTTGATAGCGCCCGTCACGCGGCACCAGGTCACCGCTCCCGCCGATGTAGACAAACTCATCCGCGTCGGCAGCCAGCGGCACGCCGCGTCTGATCGACAGGCCCAGCGGGGCGTTGCCCAAAATGTCGGTGACAAAGCGTTGGCGCTGTCCGTCCCAGGCGAACAGGAAGCCGCAAGACCCAGCCTCGACCACACGCTCCACGAATCGATAAGGCCGGTTGGAGACTGCCACGTCCAGGACGTTATCCACCACGCCGTTGGACCAGACCGCCCGCAGGGTGTCCAATCGCCGCGACGATCCGGTGCCGATCTCTATCGGAAGCTCGGTGACCGAACGAGTCACAAACCGTGGCCCGTCGCGCCATTCCAGGCGAGTCCCCAGGCCGGTGGGGTTGGTCAGCACCGACACCAGGCGGACCTTGAGCTGCCCACCGGCGTTGCCCCCGTCATTGCGCAGATAGCGCAGGCCGTCGTCGGCGGTAATCAGCAGCAAGTCCGAATCGCCGTCGGCATCGAAGTCAGCCACCACCGCATCGCGCAGGTCCGGCCCGGTCATCTCGGTCAGGCCGATCTGGGCGGAAACGTCTTCAAAGGCGGAGCCGCCCAGATTGCGCCACAGACTCACTGACCCGCCTGCGCCGATCAGTGACAGGTCCAGCCACCCGTCATTGTCGAAGTCGATCCACGCAGCCCGGGCCGGTCGATGCTCGCCCAACTCGAACTGGGCCTTTGGCGCCCCGCTGTCAGCCAGAATCCGCACGCGGTCGTCTGCGACCAGTGCCACCTCGAGGGCGCCGTCGTTGTCCAGGTCGTTGACCCGCAAGCCCCGACAAGCAGGCCAAGGACCGGGCGGTTCAGGCAAGGCGGCGAATTGGCCGGTCCGTTGCCCCATGAAGACCCGAGTGGGCCGATCGCCGCAAGCCACGATGACGTCCGTGGCCACGTCGGCATCCAAATCGACTCCGATCACGTCCACAGCAGGGCCCGTGCCGGTGAGCCCGACCTTGGCGGTCACGTCGGTCGCGGTCTTGTCGCCGTTGTTCTGATACAGCGCCAAGCCCGTCGCACCGGCCATTAAAAGGTCCAGGTCGCCGTCGTGGTCGTAATCGACCCACCGCGCCGCCAGCCCCCTGGCGCCGTCCAACCCAGCCGACTCGGTGACATCCTGGAATTGACCGGGTCCGGTTTGCAGCAGCAAGGCGGCGCCGCCCGGGCCGATCAAGAAAATGTCGTTGAGCACGTCTTTCTTGGCGGCGAACTTCTGTTTGGGATCAACGTCCGAGTGAAAATCACCCGCCGCGCAAGCACTAAAGGGTCCACGGCCAGCCAATTCAACGTCGAGATCCGTACGGTCGAAGCGCCCTTGGGCGTTGACGCTCATCAGTGCCGCCCGCCCATCGGGTCCAGCCACAAACAGGACGGGTCGGCCGTCGGGCTGGATGTCAATTACCGCAGCCACCGAGACGGCTCGATCCGCCGTCTCGGGAAGCACTTGGTCAGTGGAATCGACGAAGCGCACCTGGATGGCCGGTGGCGCCGGCCGTACCCCAGGCCCGGCGACCGGGGCCGATTCGGGCTGCGTGTGGACGCACTGTTCGAGGACCGATTCGGGCTGGTCGCCGAACAGGGTCTTGAGTCGCTGAAACTCCATGGTGTAGCGACGAACCGCGTCGGCGTCTCCGCGGGCCCGGGCCTGGGCCGCCAAGCGGTAGTAAGCGAAGCGATTCATGGGGTCCAGGCGAATGGTCTCGAGGTACTGCTCGTGGGCCCGCTCGGATTGGCCGTTGGCTTCGAAGCACCGCCCCAACTGATAGCGGATGGCAGCCGTCTCCGGGTCCAGGCGGGCCGCCGCTTCCAAATAGGGCAGCGACTCGGCGTGAGTCTCCCGCCGATTGTGCGCCAGGGCCATCAGATACTGGCAGCCCGCCGAGTTGGAATCGAGTTTGAGCGCCTCAAGCAATTGGTCGACCGCAGCCTGGGCATCTTGGCGTTTCTTGGTGATCAGATAGGCCCGGGCCAGGTTGCGGCGGGCGGGAAGCGAGTCGGGCTGAAGCGCCACGGCCCGGGTCAGAATCTCAACCGCCTGGGCCGATTCGCGGTTTTCGATGTGGGCCTTGCCCAGGTTCATCAACCGCACGAAATCCCCCGGCTCGCCCGGCTTCTTGGCCCGGCGACAGGATGCGTTCAGAACCAACGCCAGTATCAGGGCCAACAGAATCCGAACCGGTTTGTCGTGCCTCATCGAGCGTCCTTGCGCCGGGCGTTGCCTGGGCTGTCTCCGGGCGGACGATCTTACCGAGACCCCCAGACCCTGCAAGCCGGCGGTCATTCGGGCACGCGGCCGGGTCCGCGGCAGAATCGGCGAGCACAAAACGTAGCGCAGGTCGTTGTTCCGCGCACGCGGAACGTTGACCTGCCGATTTGGTGCGGCAGGTGAACCCCCCGGCATAGCCGGGAGAACCACCTGCCCTACCCTGGGGCCTTCAGTTGGGCCAGGTAGATGGTGTTCACGTCGTCCTCGTTGAGCAGTGGGTTGTAGAACTTCGATTCATGGGCTTGGACGCGCGAAAAGACGGCCTGCAAATCGTCTACGAACGTAGCTTGGGGCGGGTCAGCCGACCACAGGGCGAACACGCCGCCGGGATGCAGCCGGCCGGTCAGTCGTTTCAGACCGTCAGGCGTGTAGAACCCGGCGTGGGCGGGCTGAAGCAGGCACTGTGGCGAATGATCGATGTCCAGCAAGATTGCATGGAACCGTTTCAGGCCGATTGCATTCAGCCAAGCTTCCCAATCTGCGAAGAAGTCGCCCTGAATCAAGGTGCATCTGGGGTCGCCGGTCAACTGCCGGGCCACAGGGACCAGCCCGCGCCGGTGCCAATCGATGACCCGCTCCAGATACTCGATCACCGTCACCGACCGCACGTTTGGAAAGTCCAAGGCAGCCTTGGCGGTATAACCCAACCCCAGCCCCCCGACCAACACGTCGCAGGGTCCATCGCCAACCAACGGCAACGCCAGGTTGGCCAGGGCGATCTCAGCCTCGTTGACCAGGCTGGACATGAGGAACTGCCCATCCAGCTTGACCTCGAAGACCTCCGCCCCGCCCAGCGACAGCACCGCCCGCCGTCGCAGGATCAACTCCCCCAGCGGCGTCATGCCGTAATCCAGTTCCTCAAAAGCTGGCTGGCTCATGCGGGTTCCAATTAGAACCCCCAGAGCAGCCTATATCCACCCGCACATACAGCGCTTGGGACGTTCGATTGAAGAGTCACGGTAACGCAATGGAAGCCCAGCCCGGTCAAGCGTCTGTGATTTCATGGAAGGGCCATCCAAGTGCATCGGGACAGGCTCGGTGATTGTATTAAAACGTCGGACGGGCCATTCAAGGCTTGACGGCCTCCGACGCATGTAGTAGGATGGGCTCCGACGATCGTAGGAGGATATCGGGCCGAGAGACACACCGGAAAATCCATGAAGAAAAAACGCGAATTAGAGGTCGGGGCAGCCGAGTTGGACGTGCTCCGCGTGCTGTGGGACGAGGGCCCGCTGACGGTCAGGCCGGTGATGAACGCCCTGCACCGCCGCGGCCGACAGGTGGCCTACACCACGGTGCAGACGCTGTTGACCCGTCTCGAACAGAAGGGCCTGGTGGCCAGCGACAAGGCGGACCTGGCCCATGTGTTCCGGGCTCGGGTCACACGCGATCGGGTACGCCGCCATCGGGTCAAGACCCTGGTCAAGGATCTGTACGACGGGGCCCCAGCCGAGTTGGCCCTGCACCTGATTCGATCCGAACGCCTGCGACCGGCCGACATTGTCGAATTGCACAAGCTCATCGAATCGTTGGACGCCAAGGGCAAAGCGTCCAACAAATAGGAAACCCGGGAGGATACCTGTCATGCCGACGGTGGCGCTGCAGACCGCTGAGCTGCTGTGGGCAACGGCGCTGACCGCCATACCACTGGCGGTGTTGGTGGCTGCCACTTGCCGGTGGCTGCCGTGCCGGGCATCCACCCGGCACGCCCTGTGGGCGCTGATGCTGCTGTGGTTTGCAACAGCCCCGTTTCTGCCGCAATCGCCGCTGGGGGATTGGACAGCCCCAGCCGCGACCGATGAGCCGAAGGACGTGCCGGCCCAGGTTGCAGACGTCAAACCAAGCCCGCAGCCAACCGAGACAACCAAGACGATTCCGCCCCGGTTTGCATCGGCACCCACCAACACACGCGTCGAACCCCCCGCCCAGCCCACGCTCCCGTGGACCATGGCCCGCTCGAAGTCGGACCTGCAGGCAAGGCTCGCCCCCGCAGCCGACTCGAGCGGGCTGTCTTTTTCGACACCCAACCGGCCAATTCGCCGTCACAGCCGCCCCGACGAACTGCGACGGCTGCACCGCGGTTCGGTGCCGGAGGCAGGGCACTATCGCGGTCCAAGCCCAAAGCCCCAGGAAGACCGCTTTGTGGCGAGTCGAAGCCATCCTTCGAATCCACCGGCTGTTAAGACCCCCTGGGTCGGAGTCACCAGCTCGATACCGGCCCTGAAAACGGCAGTGACCCCACCTATCGATGTGGACCAGGCCGTCGGTACCCAAACGACTGCACCGGGCCCCACCCCAAGTTGGAAACTGCGGGCCCTGGCCGAAGCTTGGCTGGGCTGGCTCACGGGTCTGGCCGCGGTTCAGGCAGCCATCGTAGCCCTGCCGCCAATCCCGGCCGGTGCCTGGCTGTTGGGCGCCGCCCTGTTGGTCTTTATCTGCCTGTGGCGGATGGGCAGCTTTCAGCGACGGCTGTCCGGCGCCGTGTTGGCCCCGCCCGGCGTCCGGCGGATGGCCGCCCAGACCGCCCGGCAACTGGGCCTGCGCCGAGTGCCGCAAGTATTGATGATCCACCAACGCGTGTCGCCCATGGTCTGGTGTTCGCGTCGGCCGCGGGTGATCTTGCCGTCACCTTTATGGAAGCAACTGGACGATGCCGGTCGTCGGGCCATCTTGTGCCACGAGTTGGCCCATCTTCGCCGGGGCGATCACTGGATTCGATGGGGCGAGCTGCTGGTCACTGCCTGTTATTGGTGGCATCCCCTTATCTGGTGGGTGCGCCGCCGGCTGCACGAAGAGGCCGACCTGTGCTGCGACACCTGGGTCACCTGGTTGCTGCCCAAGGGGCGCCGGGCCTATGCCGAGGCCCTGCTGCACACCAAGCAATACCTGAACGACAACCGCGTCCGCATGCCCGCGACGGGCATGGGCGTAACCACAGCGCGAGCCAAGCGTTTTGCGAGGAGACTCACCATGGTGATGACCCATAGTTCCAGACCGGGTTTATCGATGCCGGGGGTTCTACTGGCGGTGGTGCTGGCATCGGCGGGCTGGTTGGCAGTGCCGGCTCGTTCCTGTCCACCCAAAGACGGCGCCGCCTGCAACAAGGCTCCCAGGGCCGACGCACAGGCCGCACCCGAATCGACGGTCCAAGCCCACCTCGCCGGCCAAGAGGCCGGCCCCGCGCCGTCCCTCTTCCGGGTGGTCGCCGATGACGTCAGCGATGATGAATCCGTGGATCGGCGCATCGAGGAATTGTCAGCCCTGATCGAGCGTCTCTCCGAGGAGCTTGCTGAACTGGCCGAGACCAAGGCCGACCGGGCGATCAAGGAAGCGGCCAAGGCCGAGAAACGGGCCCGAAAACACGAGCACAAGCACTATGCCCATAGGCCCAGAGCGCCTCGCGCCCCTCGCGCACCTCGCCCACCCCGTGCTCCTCGCGCACCCAGGCCGCCGCACGTGGACTACATCGAGCCCGTTCCCGCGCCCGATGCGCTGGTCGAAATTATCCCCTCCTCAGATTTGGTCGTTCGCAAATACGAGCTTTCCGAGTGCAAGCTCAAGAAACTGACCGCCCTGATGGTCCGCGACGATGTGCCGATTCGCGTTCGACCGCTGCCCGATGCCATTGAGGTTCACGCCACCAAGGCCCAGCACGCCGTGTTCGCCGCCTTCGTGGCCGCCATCGAACCGGTCAGCCAAGTCAATGCCTACGCCCTGCCCGAAGGCAAGCTCGGGGCGCTGACCGAACTGATGGTGCTGGACAGTGTCCCGGTCCGGGTCGCCCCCGGTTCCGACAAGATCGAGGTCCACGGCAATGGAACGATTCAGAAGGTCTTTGCCGACTTTGTGGAAATAATTCATCCTACCGGCCCGGGCCCGATTTCGTGGTGCACGCCCACCCGGTTGCGCCAACGCTTTCGATGCCGGCCCGATCAGCACGCGGGCCGGGTCCGGCGCGAAGTGACCGAACGCCTTCGCCGCCGGTCGGAGATCACCGGGCGCGTCCAAGCCGAAGCAGCCGCCATGCGCGAGCAGATGCACCGGGCCGCCGAGCAGACTCGTGCCCAATCGCAGCAAAAACGCCAGGAGATTCGGCAGTTGGAGCGGACGATTCGCACGCTCGAACGCCGGCTCGAAAAGCTTGAACAGCGCCGCGAAGAAATAAACGAGCGGGCAGAAGGGCTGATGGAAGAAGCCCAGGCCGTAGCGTCAACCGAAGGCGATTCGACCGAGCAGGTCCTGGCTATGGAGCGCCAGGCTCGCGAGCTTGAGGAACAAGCCCGATCCCTGGAGGCTCAAAGCGGCTCGCTGGAACGAGAAGAAGAGCTTCTGGAGCACGACGTCGAGCTGCTGGAGCTGGAATCGGACCAGTTGGAGGAGCAGGCTGAGTCGCTGCTGGATGAAGCTCAAGAGGCCATCGAGGCCCGGTTCGAAGCGATGATCGAGGCCATGGAACAAGAAAGCGAGTCGCAGACACAAGCCCTGGAACAGACCTATGAGCGGATTCGCCAATCGCTCGAATCCGAGCAGGAAGGCGAAGCCGAGGCTGCCCGCGCTCGATACCAGCGGGTCATCGAAGCCCTGCTCTCCGAGCAGCGGGCCTTGGCTGAGTCCACCCGCAACCAGTACGGCGATCTGATGCGGTCGCTCCGCGACCACCGAGAACAATACGCCCAGGCCACCGAGGAGGCCCGGCAGGCGGCGCGTCAATTGGCCATGCAAATGGCGTCCGTCCGACAGGAGGTCGAACCGAGCGTCGAGGGAGTTGTCGAGGTTCTGGGCCAAACCGCTCGCTCTATTGGGCAGCAGGGCCCCGAAATCCTCAAGAACTTGCTGCAAGGGCCCGACCAGACCGGCGAAGACACAGAGTTGTCCGAAGACAAGAGAACGGACGAGTCGCTGTAATCGCAGGCACTCGGGCTAAGCTCAGCCCGATCAGCTAACCCAACAGTAAACCAGGGCCAATCAAGGTGCGCCCGCAGTGCGCGCCGGGTATGAGAACATCAGCCGGAGGTGCCCCCATGAAAGCGTTGCCCCAATCGTTCAGCGTTCACCGCGTGTTCATCTGGCTGGCGACCGGCGTCGGTTTGGCTGTCGGCCTGGCCCGGGCGGACGACACCGGCGACAGACCGGGCCAGGACACCACACCGCGCAGCTACCTGAGCGCCAACGGGCTGCTAAATCGAGGGCTCCACGAGTTGGCCATTAAAGAGTACCGGGCTTTTCTGGCCGAATCTCCCGACCATGCCAAAGCCCCCATCGCCCGCTACGGGTTGGCCGTGTGTCTGTTCCGCACCGGGCAATATCAGGACGCCGCCGCCGAGATGAAAGCCGTGCGATCGTTGCCGGGTTTCCCCTATGCCGCCGAGGCTGGCACGGTCCTGGGCCAGTGTTATTTGGCCCTACAGAGGTTCGACCAGGCCGCCCAGGCCTTGCAGCAGGTGGTGACCACCCACCCCAAACACGAATTGGCCGACGATGCCGGCGCTCTCCTGGCCGAGGCCCTATACCGCGCTGGCCAACACGCCGCAGCTATCAAGGCAGCCGACAGATTCGACCGTCGCTGGCCTGATTCGGGTCATCGCACGCGGGCCGAGCTTTTCGCCGGGCTGGCTCAGATGGCCCTGGAACAGTTCGAAGATGCTGCCCGAGTTTTCGACGCCTTGCTCAAACGAGAGCCGACCGGGCCCTTGTCCGAGCACGCCACCCTGCTGTTGGCCCAGTGTCACGCCCATGGCAGCGCGGTCGAGCAGGCGATTCGAGGGTACCGCCGAGTTCTGAAACAGGCATCGAGGCGATTCGTGCCGGATGCGCTGCTGGGCTTGGCCGGGTTGCTGCAAAACAGCGGCCAATCACCCGAAGCCGGTCGGCTGTTAGACCGGCTATTAAAGGAATACGCCCAAAGTCCCCAGGTAGCGTCCGCCCGCTTGATGCGCGGAAGGCTATGGTTCGACCAGCAGCGCTACGACCGGGCCGAAGAACTGTTCCGGCAGGTGGCCGACGGCGGCGAGGCGTTGGCCGACCAGGCTGCCTACTGGTTGGGCAAGTGCGCCCTGCGCCGCGGCAATTTCGAAGCAGCCGCCGGCATGATGGCCGAGGCCGCCGGGCGCTTCGCCCAAAGCGACCTGCTGGCTGAGATGGGCTATGACCGCTGCGTGGCCCTTGTACGGGCCGGTCGGCTGGACCAAGCCAATGAGGCCCTGGAACGGTTCCTGGCCGAGCACGCCGATCACGCCTTGGCCGCCGATGCGCTCCACTTGTTGGCCGTAACCCAGCACCGCCGCAAGCAGTTCGATCACAGCCGCAGCGCCTGCCGGCAGTTTCTCAAACGGTATAGTGACCACAGGTTGGCCAGCCAGATAAAACTGCTGCTGGCCGAAAATGATTTCCTGGCCGGTCAATTCGAACGGGCGGTCAAAAGCTACCAGCGCTACTTGGCAAACAAGCCGGCCGCCGCTGACGCGGACCAGGCCCGGCTGCGCATGGGGCTAGCCCTGTATCAGTTGCAGCGCTACGACGAGGCTGAGCCGATTCTGCTCCAGCAGAAGGACAACCCCCAAGCCGGCGATATGGCCGGGCAAGTGCAACTGGCATTGGGCGACCTGCTGTTTCGGCGGCAGGCGTGGAAGGAGTCAGCCCGGCTGTTGGAAGCCTATGTGTCCGACGGGTTGGACCGCGACGCCGCCGATGACGCCCTGATGAAGTTGGCCCTGTGCCGACAACGGACGGGCCAACACGTCGAGGCATTGGAAAGCTACGATCAGCTTCTGGAGCACTTCAATGATAGCCCCCATCGACTACACGCCCTGTTCGAGCGAGGCCAAGTTCTCCTGGCCCTGGACAAGCCGCAACCGGCCGCCAAGGCCTTCGAAGCCGTGTTGGCCGAGGGGCCCGATTCTCGGTTTGCGCCCCACGCCTTGAACCACCTGGGGGACATCGCCGCCGGTCGGTCCGACTACAACGATGCCGCTGTGCGGTTCGCCCTGGTGGCCAAACAGACCGACTCAGCCGAGCTGGTGTCGCATGCCTTGTACCAACAGGGTCAAGTGCTGATGGCCGACGGTGAGTTCGACCAGGCCAAGAGCGTCTTGGCCGACTTCTTGGATCGCTATCCGGATCACGACCGGGCCGCACAAGCCCAGGCCCGGTTGGCGATCTGCCTGTCGCGGTCCGACGGGCCCGACAATGCGTTGAAGGCCATCGAACGGGTCGAGTCCAACGCCTGGAGCCAATTGGACGAGCCCCTGCAACGGGCTCTGCTCTACGAAAAGGCTTGGTGCCTGCGGGAACTGGGTCGAACCGAAGATGCCGCCGCCGACTACCGCCGCCTCTTGGAGTCCGACCCCAAAGGCCTGCCCAACGTCCACGCCATGTTGGAGTTGGCCGAAATCCACGCCCACAACAGCCGCTACGAACAGGCCGCCAAGCTGTTGACCCGCTTGACGCAACTGGCCCGTGCCGATTCCAAGCCGGTGCCAGCCGATGTTCAGGAACAAGCCCTTTACCGGTTGGGCGTCTGCCGGTTTGAGCTCGGCGAACTGGCCGAGTCGGTCGATTTGTTCGAACAACTTCTGGTCGAATACCCCGAAACTCCGCTGGCAGCGTCGGCCGGTTTCTTCTGCGGCGAGGCTTGCTTCCGGTTGGGCAAGCACGCTCAAGCCGCCAAACATCTGCAGCGCGTGGCCGAGTCGTTTCCGTCCGACCCAGCCAGCGGCCCAGCCATGTTGCGCTGGGGTGAAACGCTGGCAGCCCAGCAACACTGGCCTCAAAGCGAGCAGGTCTTCGGGCGCTATTTGGACCGTTTCGCCGACAGCGACGTCTGGTTTCAGGCCCAATTCGGCCTGGGCTGGGCCCGGGAAAACCAGGGGCGCTACGACGAGGCCATCGACGCCTATCGCAGCCTGGTCGATCGTCACCAGGGACCGACCGCAGCCCGGGCCCAATTCCAGATCGGCGAGTGTCGATTCGCCAAAAAGGATTACGACAACGCCATCCGCGATTTGTTAAAGGTCGATATCCTGTACGCCCAGCCCCAATGGAGCGCCGCCGCCCTGTACGAAGCGGGTCGCTGCTTCGAAGCCATGTCCAAGCTGGGCCAGGCCCGTCGCCAATTCCAGCAAGTCATCGAAAAACATGCCCAGACGCACTGGGCCGAGTTGGCCGGGCAGCGGCTGGCAGAACTGGACCGCCAGTCGCCGCGAAACCACCAAACCAACTGAAACCAGCCCCGACCCCGGGGTCAGGAGGTCAACCGTGCTTGTTCCAAATCTTTGGCCGATCTTGCAGGTGTTGTCGCAGACCCAGGCCGACCCAACCGACGCCGCAGCCGCAGTCCAGGTCAACTCCATCTGGGATTTCATGATCAAGGGCGGGCCCATGATGATCCCCATCGGGATCTGCTCGTTGATCGCCGCAGCCGTCACGCTCGAACGACTGTTCAGCCTGCGCCGATCCACGGTGATTCCACCGGGGTTCCTGGACGGGCTCAAACAAGCCCTGGGTCACGAACGAAACGACCGGGCCGCTGCCCTGCAGTATTGCAAAGAGAACGCCTGCGCGGTCGCCGAGGTTCTACGGGCCGGCATCAAGAAGCTGGGCCAGTCGGCCGAGCTAGTTGAAAAGCACATTTCCGAAGCAGGGCAACGTGAGATCACCAAGCTCGGCAAATACCTGCGGGTGCTGATCGTCATCGCAGCCATCTCACCGTTGATGGGCTTGTTGGGCACCATTTTCGGCATGATCAAAGCCTTTCAGACGGTGGCCATGTCGGGCGAAGCCCTGGGCAAGACCGAGCTACTGGCCGGCGGCATCTACGAAGCCATGATAACCACCGCAGCCGGGCTGTTGGTGGCCATCCCCGTGCTGGTCGCCTACCACTGGATCACCGCCAAGATAGACCGGCTGGTCAGCGAGATGGACCTGATGACGGTCGAGTTCGTCGAGGAATACGCCGGCCCAGGTGTCGAAGCGCTGGCCGACTCGATTATATCCCGGACACCCGATCGCCCCAATCGTGACGGTGACGGCGACGGTGACGGTGCCGGGGCGATTTCGCTTCGGCCGGTGGTCGCATCGTAGGTCGGCTTCAACCCGCCCGGATCCACGGGTTACCTGGTTTTGAGATTGCCTTCAATACAGCGCCAAGCCATACGAGGTCCCAGGCATGATCCTGCAAGCCAAGCGACAAGACACACCCATCACCATCGAGCTGACGCCGCTGATCGACATGGTTTTCCTGCTACTGATCTTCTTCCTGGTGGCCACCACGTTTCAACAGGCCGAGCGCGAGATGCAGATCGCATTACCCACCGCCAGCTCGGCCGGGCCTATCAGTGCCACACTCCGCGAGTTGGTCATCAACGTGGACGCCCAAGGGAACATCATCGTTTCAGGCAG
>JBHHVM010000044.1:0-13240 GCA_046754265.1 Phycisphaerae bacterium | reverse complement strand
TCTGCCCCAGAATGTCCAACAGGGCCGTTTCTTCAGGCCTCTAGCCTTGTTGCCTCGATGCCTTGTTGCCTACATGCCTAGCCCCTATTGGTTGCAGCCAACCGCTGCGCTATGCTTCGACAGGCTGTCGGCGGTTACTTCTTCTTGCCTTCGCCGGCAGCTTCATCGCCCCGCCCCAACGGCAACACCAGATCGACGTTGACGTGTGGTCGGGCGATGATGTGGACGGTGATCAGTTCGCCGACGCGAGAGGCAGCCGCCTGGCCCGCGTCGCAGGCGGCTTTGACGGCTGCCACGTCGCCCCGAACCACCGCGGTCACATAGCCACCGCCGGTCTTTTCATAGCGGACCAACTCGACCTTGGCGGCTTTGACCATGGCATCGCTTGCTTCCACCATGGCGGCAAAGCCGCGCGTTTCTATCATTCCCAGTGCTTCTGCCATTGCCGCGTGTCTCCTTCACGGATCGAGGGCCGGGACCGTCACAGCCCCTGATGGATTTCACGGATCCTTTTCCGGCGTCTGGTTGCCCGCTGGCTGAGCGGATTCTTCCCGCCGTGTTTTCTAAAACCTAGCCCAAAACTAGGCGAGCCGCGAACTTCAGTTCGCGCGGACCGCGTCATTTGGGGTTGCTGGATAAGCTCTATCCTTTTTTCTTATCCTCGACTCGGCCGGTAATGCCTTCGATGGCTTGGACGGCCGCTCGATAACCCACGTCGATGTCCCGCTCCTCGCCCCCGAGGTATAGCCTTCCAAAGCTACCGAAGGAGCGAACCTCCAGAATGTTGATCGCAGCCGACTTTTCGGCTTCGTTGGCCGCCAGCGCCGAATAGGCAGCCGGCTCACATTCGAGAATATACAGCGTCTGGCCCGGAAGAATCATGTTGCCGTGCCGGGTCCGGTTGATGAGCTGCGTCTGATAGTCGTCGACGTGGCGGATGACCTGGCTGGAGATCACCCGGGGCTTGCGACGATCCTTCTCTTGAAGATCCAGCGCCGCCAGAATCGCCCGGCCCGCTTCGCGAACCGCCGCCTGGGAATCCGAATGGATCTCCAGCATCCCGTAAAGCCGTTCGACGATCTGCATCCCGGGAGTGACATGCGTTGACTTCAAGGCCAGGTCGGTGATGCGATTGATCTCGATGCCCGGGGAAATCTCCACGAACAGGGCAGCCTGTCCAGCCGTCGGCAAGTACCCTTGGGCTATGGTGGCCAGGAACGCCGAGAACTGGGGCTGTAAGCTGTCCAGAAAAACGTAGGCTCGTAAATCAACGTGGTTCATAGTCGATCAATACCTATCCCCGGCCGCACCTTCTGAGACCGTCAGCCCCTTGGCCTGTTTGATGATTTTGACGCCGGCACTGGCTCCCAAACGGGTCGCCCCAGCCCGGATCATTTTCTGGGCGTCTTCGTAACTGCGGATACCCCCGGACGCTTTGACGCCCATCTTGGTGCCTTTGACCGCCTCAGCCATCAGGGCGACGTCGTGAGCGGTGGCGCCGCCTCCGCTGAATCCGGTGGAAGTCTTGACGAAATCCGCCCGGGCCCGCGTGGCGCTTTGGCAGGCCCGAACCTTTTGGTCGTCGGTCAACAGGGCCGTTTCCAGGATGACCTTGCAGATGGCTCCGCCGTCCTGACAGGCATCGGTAACCGCCCGGATGTCGCGGTAGACCAGTGCGTCGTCACCGCTCTTAAGGGCCCCCACGTTGATGACCATGTCGATTTCCCGGGCCCCGTCGCGAATGGCACGCCGGGCTTCCAACGCCTTGGTTTCGGGCACGTTGGCCCCGTGCGGAAAACCGACCACCGAGCAGACTCGGACCGAACTGCCCTGCAGGCGTTCAGCCACCAGGCGAATGTTGGTCGGATGGACGCAGACGCTGGCAAATCCATACTGCCGGGCTTCGTCACACAGGTCGATAACGTCCTGCGCGGTGGCATCGGGCTTGAGCAGGGTGTGGTCGATATACTTGGCCACCTCGTCGGGCAGCGTGCCGGCGCCGGGACGATGGCCCACGCGGTCGGCGCCAGCCCCGAGCAGTTGGCGGACGAATTCGGGGTTCGTCTCGGCGCACACCTGACAAAACGTACAGGCCAGGTCAGTGCATTGGGCCGATTCCGCGTCGCCGGCCAGCTCGGCAATCCGCTGCACGATGCGTTCAATATCCTGTTCCGAAAGCTGATCCATGTCCGGTTCTTGCTCGCCCTGAGACGCCCGGTCTGGTTCGGGCGCCGGCGATGTCGTCGTCGCTGAGGGCTCTATCATGGCTGCCCGGCGCAGGTGCCTTTCGGCGGTACACTCCGTCGAAAGCCACACCTCCACGATTTGCAGCGCCAGGTCGGGCCCGATAAGTCCCGACCCCAGGGTCAGCACGTTGGCGTTATTGTGCTCCCGGCTGTTGCGGGCCGAGGAGAGATCGTAACACAATGCCGCCCGGACGCCCGGCAGTTTGTTGGCAGCCATGGCCGACCCGATGCCGGCCCGGTCCACCACGATGCCGCAATCGACTTGGCCCGTCGAGACCAACCGGGCCACCGCGTGGGCGAACTCGGGATAATCGACCGATTCGGTGCCGTGCGTGCCGCAATCGCGGACTTCGTGGCCACGCTCAACCAGGGCCGACTTGACGGCTTGCTTGAGCTCAAAACCGCCGTGGTCCGAGCCCAGCGCAATGCTGTAGGTTGTAGGCGTCTTGGCCATGGACCGCAAGCCCTTCCGTTTTGCTGGGGCGATAGAGGCGGAGTATTCGACGGTCAACGCAGAGCCCTGTCAAGCCGACCGCTGGTGGAGTGCGGCTGACAGGGAAGCCCCTGAATCGAACGTCCTATAAGCACCGCGTCTGTGAACCGTCACAAGAATCCGGCGCCACAGCACCTAACACGGCTCACCAGGCCGACCGATAAGGCCATAGGGGTACCGTGCTGCGCGTCGGGGCGTTCGAGAAACCGTGCGGAGAATACCGATCACTCATGGCTCCGGTGCCAATTCAGGCTTGGCCAATATCTATCCGTTCAAAGCGGTTCAACCCCAGCGGGCGAGCCTGCCCGGTCTGGTTGCGCCCTTGGCGATCAGGAGCAATTCGCATGACTAGGAATTGCAGGAATCGGAACCACGCTGCCGCCGGCGTTCTTGTGGTGCTGGCGCTGGTTAGCTTCGCCGGCGCCGAAACGCGGGCCCAGCCCGTGGATCGATCCCCATCGGATGGGCAGGGCGGATTCGGCGATACGGACAACGAACTGACCGACCTGAGCCTCGAAGACCTCATGGAGGTCCAGGTGGTTGTCACCGCCTCGCGTCACGAGCAGAAGATCACCACCGTCCCCTACGCCATGAGCGTGGTCACCGCAGCCGACATTCGGGCTGCCGGGGCCCGATCCGTTCCGGACGCACTTCGCCTGGTGCCCGGCGTGGACGTTGCGGACCTGTCCTTCGGAAACGCAGCCGTATCGCCCCGCGGCTTTCACGGCTTTCTCTCCAACCAGGTGTTGGTGCTCGTCGATGGGCGGCAGATTTATGACTCGCTCTTCGGCGGAACGCTTTGGGGAGGCTGGCCATTCCAGATGGAGGACATTGCCCGCATTGAGGTCATCCGAGGCCCCGGTGGGGTGACCTGGGGGGCCAACGCGATCAACGGGGTAATCAACATCATCACCAAAGATCCCGCCGACCAGTTCGGGCTGACCTCCGTGTCTGTCGGGGGATCGCGCGGAGGCTTCAAGCAGTACCTGGGCTACGGCACCCAAGAAGGCAAGCTGCGGCTGCGTGTCTCCGGTGAGTATGAAGCCAGTGACGGCTTCAAGGGCGGAGGCTCGATTCTCCGGAGTCTGGACGATGAATACAAAGGGGGCCGATTCAACCTGCACGCCGTCTATGACCGGGACGACAACGACACTTTCATGATATCGGCCGGCAGCGCCGTGGTCGATGGCGGTTTTCCGACGTCACCCCTGGCCGGGTTCGGCCTGCGGCGAAACGCCGGGCAGCAGAGCAACTTTGTGATGATGGATTGGGAACACCGCATCAGGGAAAACGAGCACTTCAACCTGACCGCCTTCGTCAACGATTTCTTCGCCTCCCCGGGCCTTCCGCAGATCGATTATCGTTATCAACAGTTCGGGCTCCAGTTCTCCCACACCGCAAAACTCAGCCAAACGCGGCAACGCATCTGGGGCATCGACTCGCGCGTGGACATTCTCGACGCCGGCAACTCCGATCCCTTCATGCTGTCCAAGGGTTTTGTCAGCACGGCCATTCTGGGCCTTTACCTCCAGGAGGAGTGGCGCTTCGCCCCGCGATGGACGCTCAACCTGGGCGGGCGAATCGATTACGAATTCTACGGTGGGTTCCAACCCAGCGCCCGGGCGTCACTGTCCTACGATCTGTCTGATGATGCCCTGATTTACGGCGCCGTCTCACGGGCGTTCCACATGCCGACGGCGGCGGGACGGTTTCTAAACATTCCGTTGGTCAACGGGCTGTCCCGTGCCACCTCCAATCGCGGGGTCGACCCGACCACCCTGGTGGCCTATGAAATCGGGTATCGAGGCAAGCCTGCCGAGCGGCTGGACACCAGGCTCAATTTGTTCTGGCATCAATACGACGAGGTGGCCACCCTAAGCCCCACGCTGGGACCGCCCGGGTTGCTGCAATACAATCTCGACAACCGCGCAGGCCAGGCGTCGCTCTACGGTGCCGAAGTCGAGGCGACCTACCGGGCCACTGAAAAGCTCACCCTCCTCGGGAATTACACCTACCAACAGCTAAACTGGGACGTGGACGAGCCGTTCACCGACAGAGACTTCATAACGCCGCCTAAACATAAGTTCATGCTGGGAGCTCGATACTCGGTCAACGACGATCTGCGGCTTTCAAGCCACTTGTATTACGTCGATGCGACCAACGCGCCCAACCCAGCCAATCCGTTCCAGTCTCGCGGCATCGATCCTTACTTTCGTTTGGATTTGCGAGCGGAATATGAATTCTGGGACGACAGGGCCTCGGTGGCGGTGGGGGTGAGCAACCTGCTGGACTCAGGCCATTTCGAGGGGAGTACGCTTTTCCTCAACGATGCCGAGGTGCCCAGGATGGTTTTTGCAGAGCTTCGATTCAAGATCAAGTGACAGCCGAAGGCATGGAGCGGATTGTGGCAAGCAGTGTCTAACGTTCGTTTGAGTTCAGGCAGCACCAACGAGGTTCGAGTGTCGAATCGAGTTTCGACAACCCGTCATCGATTGGCCTCATTGATCGGTCTGCTTGGCCTGACGGTCATGGCCCCGGCTTACGCCCAGGAGATCGACAAAACCAAGGCGCTCAAAGTCAAGGCGGCCTATCTGTTCAATTTCGCCAAGTTCATCGAGTGGCCCAACAAAGCTGACGGGCAGACCAAGTCGCCGTTTGTCTTTGGCGTTATGGGGAACGACAGCTTCGGGCGGGTCCTGGGCCGAACCGTCCGGGCCAAGAGCATTGCCGGACGCACGATCGAGGTTCGGCGGATGCAATGGGACGCCACTGAAGACCGCAGCGCCCTGCGAAGCTGTCACATTCTATTCATCGGTTCGTCCGAGCGATCCCGGGTGGGCGACATATTCGCGGCCCTGCAGGGCGCTCCCACGCTGCTGGTCTCTGACCTTGAGGGATTCGCCCGGGCCGGCGGCATGATCGGTTTCGTGTTGGAGGCCGGCAGGATCGTGTTTGAGATCAATCAGCAAGCCATCGAAGCGGTGGGCCTGAAGGTCAGCTCCAAACTGCTGAGGCTGGCCAGGATCGTGGAGTCAAAACGGCGCACTCAACGATGACCGGAGGGGGCCTGACACCAAACATGAAAGCGCGGCCACAGGATGTCTAAACGATGCTCGCAGTAAAGGATTATTCATTCAAGGCCAAGATGCTGCTCTATGCAGCCTCCACCACCTTAACTGCCCTGGCCGTGTGCAGCGTGGCGGTGATGGCGGCGCGCTGGGTTCAAGGGAGAGAAGCGATCCGGCGCGACGTGGGCATCGAAGCCGACGTCTTGGCCATGAACGCTACTGCCGCATTGACCTTTGACGATCCAGCCGCCGCCCAGGAATTGCTCGCCGGCCTGAGCGCGGATCCACAAGTCATTCATGCGAGCATCCGGGCTGAAGACGGATCTATCTTCGCCGCCTACACCCGCCAAGGGGCCCAGAGGGGCTCCGCTGAGGCCTTGCCCGGCGATGGATACCGCTTCTCCGGCAACCGTTTTGATCTTCATCACCCCATCCTGCTGGACGGAGAGCGGATCGGAACGATTTGCGTCGAGTATGACCTCGTCGAATTCTACAGCGATCTGCTCTTTACCGCCTGCATCGTCATCGCCGCAATGCTGCTGGCACTGACCGGCGCCTATCTGGTTTCCTCCAGGGTCCAGCGAGTTCTGACCCGCCCGGTCATGGAACTGGTCGGCACAGCCAAGGTCATTGCGGACAAGAGAGACTACTCCGTGCGGGCTGTGCATAAGTCGCAAGATGAACTGGGCACACTGACCGACGCCTTCAATCACATGCTGTCCCAGCTCGAGCAGCGCGATGCCGAGCTACAACGATCCCACAGTATCCTGGAGCACCGTGTCGAAGAGCGGACTGCCGAGCTTCTGGCGAGTAAGCAGGAACTACAGTCCATCGTCAGAGATATCGACGCCATCGTCTGGGAGGCGGACGCCGATACCTGGCAGTTCAAGTTCGTCAGCCATCGGGCTGAAGCCATTCTTGGCTATACGGTGGACCAATGGCTCAACGAACGCGATTTCTTTGTCAACCTGCTGCACCCTGACGACCATGACGCGACGGTATCCCAGTGCCAGCAAGCCACCGAGGCCGGCCTGGACCACGAACTCGAGTATCGCGCCCTTGCCGCGGACGGGCGGGTCGTATGGCTGCACGACTTTGTACGCGTGGTCGCTGATGAGAACGGCAAGAAGTGCCTGCGAGGGCTGATGATTGATATCACCGCCCAGAAGCACGCCGAGGATGCACTGCAACGGGCCAAACGGGCCGCCGAAGACGCCAGCCGGGCCAAGAGCGAGTTTTTGGCCAACATGAGCCACGAGATCCGCACGCCCATGAATGGAATCTTGGGAATGACCGAACTGGTTCTGGCCACCGAACTGAGCGAAGAACAGCGCGAGTACCTCAAGACGGCCTTCGAGTGTTCGCTGTCACTGCTGGTCCTGCTCAACGATATCCTCGATACCTCGAAGATCGAAGCTGGAAAACTGCAACTGGAGAAGGTCGACTTCGACGTTGTTGAAATCATTGAGAGTATCGCCCAAACCTTAAGTTACACCGCCAATAACAAGAACGTGGAGTTGATCTGCAATCTATCCGCCGATCTGCCGTCTCGGCTTGTCGGAGATCCTTCTCGCCTGCGGCAAGTGTTGATGAACTTGGTAGGCAATGCCGTTAAGTTTACCGAACAAGGCGAAGTCGTCGTCGGCGTCACCGTCGAAGATGAGAACGATCGGGATGTAAGGTTGCTGTTCAGCGTGACAGACACAGGCATTGGCATCTCCCACAATCGCCACGCAGCCATCTTTGACTCGTTCACCCAGGCCGATGGATCGACCACGCGCCAATACGGCGGCACCGGGCTGGGGCTGTCCATTTGCAAACAAATCGTCGAGCTCATGGGCGGAGAGATTTGGGTGGAAAGCGAGCCGGGCCAAGGGAGCCGGTTCAGCTTTCGGGTTCCGTTTCCACGCAGTGCTACCGTCGGCAAGACACACACGCCGGCAACCGAGACCGGGGCTGACGCCATGTCTGAACTGGCAGACCGCCGACTCCTGGTGGTGGACGACAATGCCACCAACCGACGGGTTCTCGAGCAAACGCTGCGATCGTGGGGCTTTACCCCGACGCTGGCCGCCGGCGCCAAGGAGGGCTTGGATCACTTGGGCCGAGCATGTTCTAAAGGCCGGGAGTTTGACCTCGTGCTGCTCGACGTCCAGATGCCCGAGATGGACGGTTTCGAGTTTGCGAGGGAAGTGCATGAAAATCCGCGCTTCGGTCGGCCCAAGATCGTGTTCCTTAGTTCGCTGGGGAGCAGGAATCGAATCGACGATGAGATCGGTGTACAGGCCGCGGCCTATCTCACCAAGCCGGTGAGACAGTCGGAACTGCTAGACACCGTCTGCACCGTTCTGGCGGACGGCCCGTGTGGTGACATCGGGTTGTCCGCAGATAATATCGAGCCCTTAGAGGACAATGTTTTGCAAAGCAGCGCTCCGGCAGCGCGCGTTCTGTTGGTCGAGGACAACCCCGTGAACCGGCGAGTGGCCTCCGGGCTTCTCGAGAAGTTGGGGTGTCCGGTCACCGAGGCCTGTAACGGTCGCGTGGCTGTTGAGCTGTTGGAGGAACACACTTTTGACCTGGTGCTGATGGATGTTCAGATGCCGGAAATGGATGGGTTCGAAGCCACCCGGCATATCCGTGCCCAGACCCGCTGGAATGCCCTGCCCATCATTGCCATGACAGCCCACGCCATGGCCGGCGACCGCGAGCGATGCCTGGAAGCAGGCATGGACGACTACGTGTCCAAACCGGTCACGCTCGAAAAACTCCAGAAAATCACCGACAAATGGCCAAAGAGCGACCCGTCCGAGCAGCGTCAGCCACCCGACACCACGCTGGGGCCCCAACAGGAAACAGGCTCCGCCGACCCCGACGAAACTCCCCTCAACATCGACCGCGCCCTGGAAAACCTCGGCGGTGACAGCGAAATCCTCGTCGAAGTCATTAAAGCGTTCAACGAACACCTCCCAAAAACGATGGCCAAACTGCGATCCGCGGTGCACAAAGCTGACCCAGGGCTGCTAGGGGACGCAGCCCACAGCCTGAAAGGGGCAGCCGCCAACCTCTGCGCCGAACCCATTCGCCGCAGCGCCGAGCAGTTGGAGACGATGGGCCGGGCCCGGGACCTCACTAGCGCTTCAGAGGTGCTTGGCAATCTGGAACAGCAAGTCCTCCAGTTCCTGACCTTTGCCGACTCGATCGACGGGGGCACCCCGAGCCACCCACACCAACCAGCCTCCGGGCCGGCTGCCGTCCAGGGCCGCGACACCGACGCGGATGCACCGGCGCCGGAACCCGCCCTTTCCGAATCCATGACACAACCCGGCACGCAGCATGACCCTGTCTCACCCTCCCGCATCCTGGTCGTTGACGACAACCCCGCCAACCTGGTGGGTCTCGAACAATCACTGACCAAAGCCGGCTACCAGGTACTTGTGGCCGAAGACGGGTTCAAGGCCGTCGAGCTGGCCAATACGGAACATCCGGATCTGCTTCTGCTTGATCTGGCCATGCCGGGCCGGGACGGCCTGGAGGTGTGCAGGATCCTCAAATCCCAGGAAAAAACAGCCTCGATTCCGGTCATTTTTCTGACCGGATCGGTGGAATCCTCCAAGATCGTCGAGGCTTTCACGGCTGGCGGGTGCGACTACATGACCAAGCCGTTCCGGATCGATGAAGTCATGGCCCGGATCGCCGTTCACGTGCAACTGCTTCAGGTCCACCGCGAACTGGCCCAAAAGAACTCGCAACTCGAAGTCTTCGCCGCTCAACTTGCAGAAATCAATATGGAGTTGGGCCATGAAGCCCGAATCGATGCCCTCACCAAGCTATTGAACCGCCGGGCCTGGGAGGAGGCCGCCCGGTTCGAGCATGACCGCTACTTGCGATATCATCAACCCTACGGCGTGATCATGATAGACGTGGACCATTTCAAGGCCTTCAACGACACGCACGGCCATGTGGCCGGGGATGATTGCCTGCGGCGCGTGGGCGGCAGCATCAAGCAGGCCTGCCGAAACCTGGACTTGGTGGGTCGATACGGGGGCGAAGAGTTCGTGGTCATGGTGCCCAATTCCGCACTGGACGAAGTCGAGCGCGTGGCCCGTCGCGTGCGGAAGGCGGTCTGGGACCTGAACATACCTCACGGCTCGAGCCCCACGCAAAGCCGAGTGACCGTCAGCGTGGGGGTCTGCCAAAGCCGGCCCGAATCGCTTGAGAAAGTCATTCGACGGGCCGACCAGGCGCTCTATGAAGCCAAAAACACCGGTAGGAATCGTGTCTGCATGGCCCGCGATGCCGTCAGCTCGGAGACAAGCCCCTCAGAAGAGACCACCGTTTCAGAATCGTCTGAGGTCACAAACAGTCCACAAGTGGAATCCGCGAATATTCTGGTCGTCGATGACGATCCAGCCAATCGGGTTCTATTCACCAAGTTCTTGACGCGCCAAGCGGGCTACCAAGTGTGCGAGGCGGAAGACGGAACAGCCGCACTGGCCATGGTGAACCAAAAGAGACCTGATGTCATCATCATGGATATATCCATGCCCAACATGGATGGACTCCAATGCACGCAGCATCTCAAGGGGGACCCGGCGACCCGCGACATCCCCATCATCATGGTCAGTGCCCGAACGCGGAAGGCGGACATCCTGGAAGGCCTCAAAGCCGGCGCCAATGAGTATCTGGTCAAGCCCGTCCATGCTGAAGAGCTCACCCTGCGGGTTCGGTCCATGGTGACCTTCAACCGGAACCGTCTGGAATTGGTTCGCCGGCACGCTGAGATCACCCGCAGCAACGAGGTGCGGGGAGAGCAGGCTCACGCGTTGAGCATATTGTTCGACCTGGCCCGAAGATTCTCGGTTGGCTGCACCTTTGACACAATCCTTGAACTGGCTGTGCAGGCCGCGGCCGAACTGACCCGCTCCCGCCGTATTTCGGTGATGTTGCCCGATGAATCGGGAAAGTTCCTGACCATCGCCAAGAGCATCGGACTGGATGAAGACCAAGCCTCCCAAATCCGCGTTCCCGTGGGCGGTGCCATAGCCGGGCAGGTTTATCTCTCGGGTCAGTCGGTCGTGGTCAACACGCCGGAAGAGGCAAGATCCTATTCCTCAGCCTACGACTCGGATTTCTTTGTCAGCCTGCCATTGGTTTCCTCGACATTGAGCACTGTGGACCAGGTGGTCGGCGTCCTCAACATCACCGAGCGTTTGGAGGGTCTTGAATTCACGGAACGGGAACTAAACTACCTGGATGTCGTGTCCAATCTAGCCGCCTCAGCCATCAGCGACTGGCAACACCGCAAGTCGCGGGAAGACGCTCGTGATTCGATCGTCATTGCCCTGGCCACCCTGGCCGAACACCGGGATGCCGATACCGGAAAGCACCTCGACCGCGTTTCCAAATATGCGATTCTGCTGGCCAAAGACCTTCAAGGCACCGACCGCTTTGGCAGCGTCATTGACGAGAGTTTCCTGCAGGATCTTCAACGGGCCATGCCGCTCCATGACATTGGTAAAATCGCTCTGCCCGACGCCATCCTGCTCAAGAATGGAAAGCTGACCCCGTCCGAAACGCAAGCCATGCGGAGGCACCCCGAGTACGGTGCCCAGGCCATCGAATCGATCATGGAACGGGCCCCCGACGCGGAATTCCTCAGCATGGCCAAGGACATCGCCATCGGACACCACGAGCGCTACGACGGGACCGGCTATCCCCGCGGCGTAGCGGGTGACAACATACCCCTGGCCGCCCGCATCGCAGCCGTGGCCGACGTGTATGATGCCCTGACCACCAAACGGTCGTACAAGGAAGCCTTTCCACACGCCAAATCCGTCGACCTCATTGTGGGCGACACCGGCACCCACTTCGACCCCGCCGTCGTCGATGCCTTTGTGAGGTGCCAGGACGATTTCGCTCGACTCGCCCAAGAGCTAAGCGACTCGAACCAGCCACCGGAACCTTCCCCGTCAAACAGGGCGCTGGTCGCTCACGGGACGGTTTGAGACCCTAAGCCAAAACACGCCCCCCGAATCCTCGAGGGGCGTGTTTGAAAGTGCCTGATTGGGTTGCCATTCGTTGCTACGGGGCTTCTTGCGGCAAACTCTGCGAGTAGGCCCCCAGATCGGCAAGGTCCGACAACGGAGGGTCACCATCGGCAGCGGCCGGCATCGCGTGGCCCGGTTGACCGAATCGGACTTTGTGCAGGAACTCCCAGGCGTTGTCGTTGGATAGCAACCCGACCCACTCGCTAAAATCGTCGCCGCCACCCGGCGGGATCGATAATCCATCGTCGCCGTGACACACCGCGCATGCCGCTTGGCCGCCAATACCCCCTTCATAGAGCGTTTGGCCGTTGGCCGTATCACCGGTGAAGGCGCCTTGGTCGTCGATGATGTCATCCGTGTCGATTTGACCCTCGATCACGAAGCGCGTCAGGTCCCAGATGTCCGCGTCGCTCAGACCCGCGTCTCCATACCCGTGATCCGTCTTGATTCGATCGAAAACCGCCTGCCCATCGCCCGAAGCAGCACCGTCTATGCCGGAAAAACCCGTCCGGTGACTTCCCGACCCGTAAGCACCATTCACACCCTTGTAATCCCAACCGTGACACTCCTTGCAACGCCACGTGTCCGCACCGGTCCGGGTGTTCGAGTCCATGTCCGGTCGGGTCGCCCACAGCGGGTGGTCATCGGTCGGCTCAGCCACCGAAGCCACAGCCCACCATTTGTCGTACAAGGCTCCACCACGCACCAAGTCGGCATCGGCCAATCCATCGGTCGCGCCCCCGCCAGCCCCACCGTCTCCGCCGCCAGCGCCACCGTCGCCACCTCCATCACCGCCGCCCCCTCCTGCGTTTCCATCCCCGCCCCCACCGTCACCGTCACCTCCGCCTCCGCCGGTCGTAGGACAGCCTGCCGTCAGCGCCATCACCGCCACGGCGCCCAGCACGACGCTCAATCTGCAGACTCCGTTCATCTTCCACGCCCAGACACCTGTGTTTGTCTTTTTCAGATGACTTCTCATCGTTGCAACGCTCCTGTCGCGATTTCGAAACTTCACCTTCTGATAGGACCAATTGGCTTACGTCTATGTGCGCTAAGAACCCCCCACCGAGCGCATGCCCCTCTCCTGGCACTTCGCTGGCGGCGGAGTTCGATGTTTGGCGGGTCTGGAGCTCGGCGAACATCCAACGGGTCCACGCTCGCCGCGCACTCCGACGCCCCAAGTTCTCCTTGTCTCATCGCAAGCCGGCCAATTGCCATGGGGCTCGACGCGCCTCGCCGCCCGGCTTGGCCCACAAAATGACGCGGGTGATCGGCCTGAACAAAAGCCGTGGCCCCCCGCGAATAGAATACCGCGCAGGCATTCTAAAGGACCCCTGCCCGGGGTCAAGTCCTCAGTACGTACAATCGGCCAACCACGGTTCCAGG